>NZ_JAPVZB010000008.1:0-87987 GCF_041432125.1 Streptococcus sp. 20925_1_77 | reverse complement strand
TTCTTGTTCCTTCTAGCTTAAGGAAGAACATAGCCTTGATCATCTACCGTATGGGGATGTTCTGTATTGCCATTCTCCCTCAAGGCTTCCAAATCTTGATCCAAAATCGAATTGTAATCCGTACTACCTTCACGGGTTACCCGAGTCGATACTTGGCGCAAGAGTTTTTCATTAAGATTGCGGACCCAGCGACCATTACTATGATCATTGGCACGCATATAATTCTCTCTGACGATCTCTCCATAAAGAGCTTCATTGACTTGGTAGCCTTGCTTGCGCAATCCCAACAGACCGATCTCGACGATCTCATCTGGACTATAGTCTTCAAAGTCAAATGTAGTCGGGATCCGACTTTGCAAACCTGAATTGACCTGCAAGAAGTCATGCATCTCTCTGGTATAGCCAGCAAAGATTATAACGATATCGCGACGGTGGTCCTCCATAAATTTGAGGACTTCATCCAAAGCTTCCTTCCCAAAATCATCATTTACACCGGTAAAGAGGGTATAGGCCTCATCGATAAAGAGGACACCACCCAGTGCACTCTCCAAAACTTCACGCGTCTTCAAGGCTGTATGCCCTTGGTAGCCTCCAACCAGATTGCTCCGCGAAACTTCGATGAATTTCTTCTGCTTGATCACCCCTTTTTGGAAGAGGATATTGCCCAAAATACGGGCCACAGTCGTTTTCCCTGTACCGGGATTTCCAAGAAAGAGAGAGTGCAAGGTCGTGTCTTCGACGATGCCACCTTGTTCAGCCCGTTTTTGATTGAACTCAGCCATGGCTACGAACTGTTCCACTTGCTCTTTCACTTTGGCAATGCCAACCAAACGGTTGAGGGCAGCCATCCCATCTTCTTCCTTATCGGCTCCGGCTTGATACTTACCTTGGTTAAGGACAGCATCGATATCACTATTGAGGATGGTCTCAATATCGTCAGAACCTTGGGCCACCACCCGATCTGCCATGGTCTTGGTCAATTGCTCATCCAGGTTACGGATCCAGCGACCATTGCTCTTATCTAGCGAGCCATCATAGGCCCGTTTGACATGACGCGCATAGTAATCCCGGTCTTCGAGCTTGTAGTCTCCTTTGCTTAGGATCATTTCCCCTAGTTGGACAATCTCATCTCCCGTGAAATCTTCAAAGATGAAATTATTTGGCACCCGAGAACGAAGGCCTGGATTGGTCTTTAAGAACTCCTCCATTTCCTTGGTATAGCCGGCAAAGATAATCATGATATCATCGCGATTGTCCTCCATAAATTTGAGGATGGTATTGATCGCCTCGATCCCAAAATCAGCACCACTATCCTTTTTATCCAAGCTATAGGCTTCATCAATAAAGAGAATACCCCCACGCGCTTTTTCAAGCAGAGCCTGGGTCTGTTCAGCGGTTCCTCCAATATTCGAAGAGATCAGATCGGACTCCGTTGCTTCCACAAAACGGAATTCCTCTCCTGAGAGGACACCTGCATCAAAGAGTACTTGTCCCAAAAGACGGGCCACAGTGGTCTTTCCTGTACCAGGATTCCCCATAAAGGCCGCGTGGAGGGTTTGCTTTTCAGGCGCCTTACCACTGGCAATCCGTTTCTTGTTAAATTCCACCATGTTGATCATTTTCTTGATCTCATGTTTGACTTTTTCAAGACCGATCAGGCTATTGAGTTCCTGAAGAGCATCTTGTTTCTTCTCTGGCTCAGACCCCGTTGTAGGGATTGAAGTCACCGTTGCATCCGTTACTGATCCCGTAGAAGCCACTTGCGCATTGCCCTTAGCCACTTCTCTGCCAACAAGATAGTCACAGTCATCCTCGATTTCCTTGGTCAGATCACGCGCATCGCCCTGCGTATAGGTCAGGGTGCCTGCCTTCACAAAGGCTCCACCTTGAAGCCGGATATTAGGATCCGCAATCTTATGACAAATCATATGCTCAGCCATCAGCACACTCTCATCAAAAACTCCAAATGATATGGTTTGGGCATTTTCATTTAAGAAGGTCGTTTCTCCAGTCAAAGAAGCAAATGATGCTTCATAGACGCATAAAAACTCTGTAAATGTCGCTTGGTGAGCTCGGATCATACTATTGTATGAATTGATGGAGGTCATACGATCCGAATCCGAATTGAATTGAACATTGTTATCAAGACAGACTCCAGTCCCCGTAGGTAGCTCAATTTTACAGTTTTCAGACTCCCAAATGACATTTCTCAACCAAACTGGTGGAAAATCATTTTCCAGATCCCCGCCTGTAATCGTTGAATTTTTTGCGATCACTTCTGAGTCCTTGGCATGGATCGTATTATTCCCAAATTTTTCAATTTGGACATTTTCTAAGGTCAACTTGGAACCTTCGTTTAGCTTTATTTTAGAAAAAATCGTTGAATTGCGAATGGACAATTCCGAAGCGGACATACCGATGGTACTTTGGTGTTTTTCCGGAACCTTCATTCCGACTCCTTCCAAAGTCATTTTCGAATGCGTATCCATATAGATAAAAAATTCATTATTTGTTGGAGTGGTTGCTTCAAAATAGACCTGTTTACAGGTGATGTCTGAGTCATTCCATAAGATCAAAGTAGTATAATTTCCACCAACTTTAAACCACAGATCTTCAAACGTCACCTGAACTCCTTCTACAAATCGGAAGGAAGCCTCAATGATGTTGGTAAACATGCGCCCATTTCCATTAGGATTTGGGACCACATGCCCCACAAAATGAAGGCTCTTGTCGATCTCGATCACTTTATTTGTCGGCCATTGAAAGACATACCCATTTTCAAACTCGATGGTATCCCCATCCTGCGCTTTTTCAAGTGCATCCATAAAGTTCCAACTATTGTTGTAAGGACCTACTAAATATCTTGCCACGCGCTTCTCCTCTGTTTCATTTTTTTGGAAGAACATCCATTGTTTTTCTGTTTCCTGTTTACAAACACTTGTCACTAAAAATTGTAACACAATCCAGATCCAAAGAAAACACTTATCCGGTCTGAACGGACTTAAAAACCTCTATCTTCAAAAAGAAAATAGAGGCTATCATCTAATCTTTCAAGGCTGAACATAAGCTGACTAGAGCAATTGCTCCCGAGAGCATGGCGGTGGAAAGGAGCAACACATGGTCTGCCACTTCTAGCTTGTAGACAAAGACTTTTGCAGCTGGTTTGTCTTCCGCAAAAATGTCAATCTTCATGTTCTATTCCTTTCTTAGTCGTCCTCCTCACCCAGATAGAGGCGTCGTGCTTCTGGGCTGTTGCTAAGAATATCGAGATAGGTTTCATACTCATCAAGCAAGGGTTTTCCTAAAGAAATATCTTGCTCTGGATTCACATTTTTCCCATGGAGAAAGCAGAGATAGAGACGTTCATTGAGCGTTGGAAAGACTTCGAGAGACATGAGCTCAGCCTGCCCTACCCGTTCCCAATCCTGTTCTTGGATATCTGGTAGGATATAGGCTTGGAAGAGGCCCATTAGAGGATTATCCTCTGGTAGGCCACTATCCTTATCGGCCTGAACCAAGGAAAGCCGTTGGCCAAAACCAGCTACTTGGCGCTCCCGCCCCTTCACCGAAACCGTAATCGGATGTCCTCCCATATGGCTATAAATCCATTCTTTAGGCAGCCGATAACCTAAGAGAGGCTCAAGATCTTTGACAATCGTTATAGGACTAGAGCGTAGAAACTGACGAGTGACTGCTTTACAAAAGAGAATATTCTCCTCTTTCAAGGTTACTTCCTTCCAGCTATTTTCCTCCTTAAAATGGTTAAAAAATACCAGATAGGGCTCTCGCACCATTTGTGCTAAAACATAGACGCCATTCCGTAGGCAAATGGAAATGACTTTCCCTGACTTCCAGGGTATTGCTCTTTTTTTCTTTTCTATCATTAGCCAACCTCAAACTGAGCGAGGATCGTTGAATCCATCAAAACAAATCACTGTGACTTCCTGTCCTCAGCAAGTTTAAAATCAATTCATCCTTATCTATTTTGTAAACCAAAAGCCAATCCGGCTGGATATGACACTCCCGAACACCTTGGAAATGCTTGGAATCAGCCAATTGATGGTCACGATATCTGACAGGAAGTTCTTTTTCTTGAACCAGAAAATTCAAAACTTCTTCTAACAAGTCTGCCTTCAAACCACGCTTCATTGCCAACTTAAAATCTTTTTTAAACTGTTTATGATAACGAATCTTAAGCACGCAGGTCCTCCATCAAGTCTGAGACTGATTCAAAGGGTTGACTCATATTCCGATTTTGCTCTACATCCGTTACGACTTGGAGCAACTTCCCATGATCGTCTAATCGAACATCAAAAGGTAAGCCCTGATATTGAATAGCCTGACGGAGGAAAATGTTGATAGCTGTGGTCATATCCATCCCTAAATGATTAAACACCAGTTGGGCCTGCTCCTTAACCTCACTATCCAAACGGATACTCATGCTCGTCTTTGACATATTCTCACCTTCTTTCCATTGATTATTGTAACAAAAAAGAAGGCTATTGTAAATCTATTAGATATACAATAGCCTAATATTTGTTTTACTGTTAAGTTTTCATCAAAACAAATCATCAAAGAGACTCAACTGATTATCCTCTGGCATATTGCCAAGAATGCCCATCTCATCCATCTTTTCAACCAGGGTTGAGGAGACACCGCCGCGCTTGCGGAGCTCGGTCTTAGAGAGGAATTCTCCTTCTTCACGCGCCCGCACGATTTGCTTGGCAACGTTCTCTCCCAGACCATCCATAGCAACAAATGGAGGAATGAGGGTGTCCCCATCAATCAAGAATTCTGTTGCCTGACTGCGATAGAGGTCTAGCTTTCCAAACTTGAAGCCGCGCTCCCACATCTCATTGACAATCTCAAGAGTAGTGTAGAGGTCGATCTCCACATTGGAAGCTTCGTTGTTCTTGCGTTTCTCAGCAATTTCCTTCATCCGAGCTTTCACGGCCTCAAGGCCTGCCCCCATGGTCTTGATGTCAAAGGCCTTGGCCCGAATCGAGAAGTAGGCACAGTAATAATAGAGAGGATGATGCACCTTAAAGTAGGCCACACGAAGGGCCATCATAACATAGGCCGCCGCATGGGCTTTGGGGAACATGTACTTGATCTTCCCACAGGACTCGATGTACCACTCAGGAACATTGTTTTCCTTCATGGCTTGGATGTAGCCATTGCGCTCTTCTTCTGAGATCTTGAGCCACATGCCTTTCCGCACGCGCTCCATGATGGTAAAGGCCGTCTTAGGCTCGAGCCCAGCATGCATGAGGTAAACCATGATGTCGTCCCGACAGCCGATAACGGTCGATAGGTCGGCAATGCCCGCCTTGATCAAGTCTTGGGCATTTCCCAACCATACGTCGGTACCATGAGACAGACCAGAGAGCTGCAAGAGTTCCGCAAAGGTCGTCGGATGGGTTTCATCCACCATGCCCCGAACAAAGTTGGTCCCAAACTCTGGGATCCCCAGCATACCAGTTGAAGTCCCGATTTGCTCCGGTGTCACTCCTAGGATATCGGTTCCTGAGAAGAGGGCCATGACACCTGGATCATCCATAGGGATATCATTTGGATCGATGCCTGACAAGTCCTGAAGCTTGCGAATCATGGTCGGATCATCATGCCCCAAGACATCGAGCTTGAGGACATTCTCATCGATATCGTGGAAGTTAAAGTGGGTGGTCTGCCATTCAGCTGTCACATCATCTGCCGGATACTGGACCGGAGTGAAGTCATAGACATCCATGTAGTTAGGAATAACAACGATTCCCCCTGGGTGCTGACCGGTCGTCCGTTTGACCCCAGCTGCACCGAGAGCTAAGCGCTCGACCTCGGCATCTCGGTAGTACTTGCCATAGTCCCGCTCATAGCCCTTGACAAACCCATAGGCGGTCTTGGCCGCAACTGTACCTACCGTTCCTGCCCGGAAGGCATATTCTTCCCCAAAGATATCACGAACATCCAAGTGGGCGCTCGGCTGGTCTTCCCCAGAGAAGTTCAAATCAATATCGGGTACCTTATCCCCATCAAAACCAAGGAAGGTCTCAAAGGGAATATCCTGTCCGTTTTTGCTGAGTTGGTGGCCACAGTTGGGACAGTCCTTATTGGGCATATCAAATCCTGATCCATAAGAACCATCTGTAATGAACTCACTGTACTGGCACTGGCTGCAGACATAGTGAGGCGAGAGCGGATTGACCTCAGTGATCCCGATCATGGTCGCGACAAAACTGGATCCTACGGATCCACGCGATCCAACCAGGTAGCCCCGCTCATTGGAACGGTGTACCAGCATTTGCGAGGCCAGATAAATCACGGCAAAGCCATTCCCCAAGATAGAGGTCAATTCCTTTTCAATCCGCAGATCGACAATATCAGGGAGCGGATTGCCATAGATCTCGAAGGCTCGCTGATAGGTCAATTCCGCAACCGTTTCTTCGGCCTTGTCGATAAATGGCGTATAGAGGTCGCCCTTGACCACTTCGACCGACTCAAAGGTCTCGGCTAGCGCATTGGTATTTTCAATAACAATCTTGCGCGCCAAGTCTTCTCCCAAAAAGGCAAATTCATCTAGCATTTCATTGGTGGTTCTAAAATGCGCTTTTGGCAATGGTGCTGGCTGGGCATCTTCTCCGTGCCCGATGGTCCGGTTGATCATGGCCCCTTGACCGAGACTACGGACAATGATCTCCCGATAGATCTCATCTTCTGGTTCCAGATAGTGGACATTTCCTGTCGCAAGAACGGGCTTACCTAGGCGATCTCCCACCTCGATCAAGCTCTTGATAATGGTCTGGAGCTCGTCCATGTCCTTGACCTGCTCCTTGGCAATGAGAGGCGCATAGATAGCCGGTGGCATGACCTCGATAAAGTCGTAGTACTTGGCCACTTCGACCGCCGCATCCACACCTTGCGACATGACCGCATCAAAGACTTCCCCTTCTGAGCAGGCCGATCCAAGGATCAAGCCCTCGCGGTGGGCATCCAGCACGGTCTTGGGAATCCGTGGAACTCCTTCGAAATACTTGGTCCCAGAAAGCGAGACCAGTTTAAACATATTCTTAAGGCCGGTCTGGTTCTTGACATAGAGAGTCGCATGCTTAACTCGAGCCTTCTTATAAGAATTCTCATCGATCAAATCGATATTCAGATCCTTGAGATTGGTCACCCCATGCTTTTCAGCGACATCTTTGATGAAGATAAAGAGCAGGCGCCCCGTCGCTTCCGCATCGTAGTTGGCCATGTGGTGGTGCTCCAAGCCCACTCCAAAGCGCTTGGTCAAGGGTCCCAAGCCATGCCGTTTAAAATCTGGATAGAGGTTGCGGGCAAATTCCAGGGTATCGATGACCGGCTGGGTGATCTTAGGAAGACCATGGCGCTCATAGTTGGCATTCATGAAGCCCACGTCAAAGGTGGCATTATGGGCAACGAGCACCGTCCCCTCACAGAAGGCCTGAAATTCCTTCAAGACCTGCACCAAAGGTTTAGCCCCCCGGACGTGTTCATTGGTAATGCCTGTCAATTGGGTCGTAAAGGCCGACAGAGGATGGCCCGGATCGATAAACTCGTCAAACTCCTCAATGACATTGCCCTTGTACATCTTAGAAGCAGCGACCTGGATCAAGTCATTGTAAATGGCTGAAAGTCCCGTCGTTTCCACGTCAAAGACCACATAGGTCGCTTCATTGAGGTCTAGATCCACCTCGTTATAGGTGATCGGTACCTTGTCTTCTACAATATTAGCTTCCATCCCGTAGATCAGTTGAATCCCAGCTTTCTTGGCTGCTTTAAAGCCATGTGGGAAGCTCTGCACATTGCCATGGTCGGTGATCGCCACCGCCTTGTGGCCCCACTCAGCAGCCTTGGCAACCAGCTCTTCGACTTCCGGCAGGGCATCCATGGTCGACATATTGGTATGGGCGTGGAATTCCACCCGGCGCTCCCCTTCTGGCATCAGGTCCTTGCGGGTATAATGCACGACTTCCTGGATGTCTTGGACATTCATGGTCAAGTCGCGCGTGAAATTGTTCATTTCGATATTTCCCCGCACCCGTAGCCAGCTGTTCTTCTTGATCATGTCAAACTTCTGGGCTTCTTCCTCATTTTTGACCCATTTCTGAAGGGAAAAACTAGAAGTATAGTCGGTCATCTTAAAGCTGATCAAGACCCGACCGGTCCGTGTCACCTTGTGTTCCACGTCAAAGACCACACCCTCAAAGACAATCCGGTTCTCTTCCGTCGTGATCTCGATCATCGGGGTGATCTCGGCCTTGTCTAGCTTGGGTTTAGCCGCCGCCTTCTTAGCCTTGAAGTCAAAGACCGGCTTTTCTTCAACTGCTGGTGGCGGAGCCATCTGAGCCAAGGATTCCATAGCCCGCAAGGTCTCTTCATTGGCCGCTTGGAAGATCTTTTCATTTTCCTGCTCAAAACGCGCCACTTCTTGCTCTGTCAACTCCTCATCAGACTCCACCCGACAGGTAAAATGCGGAAAACCAAAGGCTTCCAACTGCTTGGCAAGATTTGGTAAATGATTCTTACGAAAATGCTCCGTATCAACCGAAGATGGCCCAGAGATGATCAATTCCTGCCCTTCCGCGCGCACCTGCAAGTCTTGGTACAGTCCCTTAAAGCCTTGACTAGCGCAAGGCCCATCCTCAAAGACCTCCCGGTAGTAGGCCTGCAATAAATCCGCAGAAAAATCCGGATTGGCCACTTGGATGGTAAAGGTCGCCTGGTTTCCCGTCTTTGAAAATTCGTCCTTCAAGCGCTGGCGCAATTCCTTAAACAAAGCAATCGGCAAGACTTCCGCAAAGGCAAAGCGGAACTCCCAAACCCGGCTGACCTTGTGCACCACGACTTCTTGAATCTCCGCATGTAAAAAGGCACTGGAAGATCGCATCTCCAGCGGCATATCCAGCTGATCCATTAAAATTTCAAAGGTGTTGGACATTGTTTCTCCCTTGATCTTGATTCTTTTGCTCGCTTTTGAGGGGTCGTTTTCTAAGCAAAAACAGACCATTCAAAAACATTCGTAACCCTTATTTTATCACAATTTAAGGATTAATTCGAGGGAGAAGTGAAGACGAAAAAATCACCGAACGAGCGGTGATTCACTTATTTATTGTATCCTTATCATTTTTTACTACATCATATTGTTTAGATAATAGTATTGCCTATTGTTTATCTTTTGCAAATAATTCTTTAAAAGATATTGTCAATAATTATTCCCAGTCTACTATGAATCTCGCAAACCATTTAACACTATTTTTTGTTTTTTCAATATTTTTTTAATTTTACTTGTCTTAAATTCCTGATGAAAATGTATAACACAAGCAAAAGCAAGTAGATATATCATCAGACACAAAAAATCGGTTTCTCTAATATAAGTAACTAAAAAATAAATCTCTAAAATAATAAAAAGAATCTTAATAATAAAAATTGAATTCACCTTTACTAATAGTGTTCTGAGATCTTTTTCCTTCAAAACAACTGTTTTCCAACCAGTTCTCGGATCTTTTTTTCTCACCTTCGATATCATCAATATTCCGCAAACTATCAGAGTTCCAATCATTGCAATACTGATATTCATAGTATACGATAATGTCCCAAATACTGAATTTAAAGCACTTGCAATTCCTTTTAAAAGAAAGACTGTAAGTGGAGCAGCAACCATTATCCAATTGGACGTATTTTTTTGATCTTGATATTGAAATACTTCATTTTCTTCATCAAAATAAATCCATTTTGAATCCAAATAACCAATATATATTTTCATAATTAAAATCTCTCCGTTGGTTTATTAATTAAAAACACTACCTAACCCCACTTACAAACATAGGAATAGCAACCAAAAAAAAGTAAAGAACGACTGAGGTGATTAATAAACCTATGTAACGTTTCCAATTTCCTTTTTGATTCAATTTGTTTACAATATCTTCATTTACAAAGGACTGACTTTGTTCAAATGAATAATTAAATAGTTTCACTTTCTAACTCCTTTATCCAAACCATCCCAATTTAGGATCATTTGCAAATAATTTCTTAGCACTATCTGATATGAAATTCTTCACAACTTTCTCTCCATTATGTAAAGCATTACCGACAGTTTGTTTAACCGAATTTACTGTCTTAGTTACTCCCTTTCCAAAGTCGGAATTCGCAACATTATCGTACAATCCATTGAAGCCTTCTTTTAGATTTTTATCTCAATTTGAAAAAAGATACTCACTTAATCAGAGGAACAACTTTGTTGCACTTGACTTGACAATTAGGGATTTTTTAATAACTCCTTACCTGTCCATGAATCATCATGTTCGTTTTTCTTAGTATCCAAAGATTTTTTCTGTTATACAAATTCACCCTTGATAGTTCTTAATTCTTCATAGATTTTTTTACTTCTCGAGCTTTCTTCAAATATTCTTCTTTTTTGATTGTGCTGCACTAATTTGTGATCGAATTGCAGCTTGTTGACTAGATTTTGACATTTATACCTCATTTCTTAACAAGAACAAAAATTAAAAAAATATACACTAAAAACATCATGATACTAAAAATGATTCCAGCCCATTTATAATACCGATTCACACCGCAATAACGCTCTACATAGGCTCTACTTGGTTTTGCAGGATCATACCAGACTGTCATATAAGAGCATATTGGAAAATGTGTCCGTAAGACGGTATTAAAAGAAACAAATGAATTCCGATGAAAGGTAATAGAATTAGCTAAGATATCTTCTCTTGTATATAGGTTTGGCGCATTTTTAGGTCCCCATGGCGTAGAAACAGTTTTAATAATGAAATAAAGAAATGCTTTTTTATAAGTAACACCATTAACCTTGTATTCGACAATTGGAGGATTCCCACCTAGAAAGCTACTATATCCTACCACAGTCCCTTTTGTAGATGTTTTCGCCAGACGGAGCATTTTTTTATCACGAAAATATAGATAAAAATAAGTGCCACTTACAAAAACTATAGCTAAAACAATTACAATTGTTGAAAGCCAAAATACCATCATCTTGTTTGACATTCATCTCTCCAATTATTCTACAGCGCTCACATCTGACATCTTAAGCATCATCTTAGAGGGATCCGACATTCCATCTACAATTCCCAATTGTTCCTCATTCAGTGGTAACAATATCAAAGTTGCTGAATGAGATGGTAATTCTCCACTGTCCTTGATAAAATAACTAACTTTTTGATTGTCAAGAATAGATTTTCCATCATAAGACCAAGAAATCGAAAAATTCAAATCTTTCTTGATATCCACATCTGTCTTATTGACCAACATGAGCGCTGCTCTTCCTTCAGAAATAGCACCCGTAAAGTAGAGCGCCATATTACCTTCACTTCCGAGTTCAGGATGTTCCTTGACCAATTTTTTTCCTAACTCAATTAGCTTAGATGTTTTACCCTCATACTGAGGTGCGACTACAAATTTCAAGGCCTGTTCTTCTTTAGCAGATGAGGAGTCCTTTGTAGTTTGCTCCGTTTTGTTTGCGGTTGCCTCCTTGGCCTCTTTGTTAGGCTGAGTACAAGCTGTTAAAACAAGTACACTCGCCAGTAATACCATCATCTTTTTCATGGATCATTTCCCTCCTTTTATGATCGAGTTGGATTTAAAAAACAGTTTCTACTATATCATACCGGAATTTAGTTTGAAGAGCCATTTCATCACTAGTTGGAGATAGTTGTAAACTGAATTATCAAACCACCCAAAGGTGGTTTGATAATTCAGTTATAATCTTGCTAGAAAAACCAAAATTCTGAGTAGTGACGCGGTATTCTTTTGCAAAAAATATCCACAAATTAATAAAATCTATATTTAATCCTCTAAGTAGTCTAAACTATCAAGCAATTCATTAACTTCAGGCTCATTTGGATTTTCTTTAGCCGATTGGTTAATTTCTAAATAATCAACATAATTTAATAATCCATTATTTTGTGTATAATTCGGACTTACTCCATTTTTATAAGCTTCCTTTGACATATCATAAGCACCATATATAGTATTGTATAAATTTAGTGTTTCTTGAGTAATGGTTAAATATTTCATCCCATCATTTTTAGCAAACCATTTATTAAAGCCGTCAGCTTCCTCACCACTTGGATATCTACCTGTTTTGTTTATAATATCATGGTATATTCCTGTCCCAGCATTGAATGGAAAATAATCTGGGTTGTCTCCGTGACTATGATATCGAGAATATGCTTGAGTCATCACAATTCCATAATTAATATCATCATCTAAATTCTCGATTTCATTTGGATGATTTGATATATAGTTAGCAATAAAAAGCAATTCCTCAGAAGTATATCCTTCTTGTCCAATTTTAAAGAATTCTTCTGAATGTACTTTTTTCTTCAATCTATTAAACTCTTTTCTTTCCTCACCAGGATATATACGCCAGTACCGTGACATAATTTCTTTATCTTTTTCCGTCAGAGCTTCATTATTTTTTAGCTTATCTTGTACTTTTTTATAAGCTCTTTTAGCAACAATT
Organism: Streptococcus sp. 20925_1_77; assembly: GCF_041432125.1. Lineage (NCBI taxonomy): Bacteria > Bacillati > Bacillota > Bacilli > Lactobacillales > Streptococcaceae > Streptococcus > Streptococcus sp. 20925_1_77. The sequence goes on along the minus strand of NZ_JAPVZB010000008.1, from coordinate 75,476 downwards.
TTGTCAAGAGTAGTTGTATTAACCTGTATATTCGGATAACTTTCTTTCTTATCTTCTATTGTTCTAATTTCTTCATTTGTTAATTCTTTTCCTGAATCTAACTTATCAACGAGAGAACGGTATTTCATCTCATCCGCTTTAACTTGACGTACTTCTTTGGTATATTGTAGAATTTCCTGATCTACTACTCCTGGATACTCACTATTATACCGTTCAATTGCTGTAAGATCCGATTCTGTTAGCTCCTCTCCGTTATATAATTTCTGAAGAGCCTTATCATAGGCTTCTTGTAGATTAACTGCACGAGCTTCCCATTTTGTTGCAACAGTGGTAGCCCAATCCGTACTTGTTGTACATTCAAAAGTTCTAGCAGCAAAAGAGACACCTAGAGTATGTTCTGCAGAAGCGATTGTTCCCGCAGCATCATTTACTGCGGTGCAGGCTGAAGCAGAAGCGGCATCAAAGGCTTTTAAGTGCTCTAATTTCTCAGTAGCTACTCTAATTTGTTCATCCAGTTCAGATGCCTGTTTACGTAATGATTCTAATGAAGCTTTCTGTGCATCAGTGAGTTTATCTCTTCGTTCAAAACTTGCAATAGAAGAACTAACTTGCATACTTCCTCTAGTTGCGCTATTTATTTCAGTTTGGAGCTCCTCCTCATCCAAACTCTCTGAACCACATAGCGCTGTATAGGTGTCAGCAAGGTAGTCTCCAGCATCTGCGACAGCTTCAGAATATAAGATACAAGCTTGATAATAGGAAACCATAATTCCTGACGCATAAGTACGCGCAGCATCATAGCCATCTCCTTGTAGTTCATATGAGCCACTAAATGTACTAAAGGCATTGATCAGTTGCTGGTAGCCTGCTACACGCTCTTGGGAAGCGCTTGAAGTTGTAGAGGACATCGTCTGAAGGGCCCCGTAGTTTACTTTAACCATCTATCTCTTCCTTTCTCAATTCTTTGCCGAACTATACAGTGCTTCGCTTCCTGTTCCTGTATGACTATTGATATATCCTGCAATAGAGGCATCTGTTGTCTGGAATTCTGAATGAATTCCATGAAGCACCTGAATAAAGTCGATAGCCCTCTCTTTTGCCTGCTCACCTATATTTTTATCATTATCGATATTGCTCGCCATTCCTGCTTGACCTTGATAAACATTGCCATCATCTTTTGTCCCAATAGCTGAACTCACTGAATTTGATGCAGACACAATGCTATCCGCATAGGAATGAACTGTATCATTTGATTGAATTGCCATAGAAAATGTCCTTTCATTGAAGAGGAGTGTTTGGTAGAGTCGTCTTTAAATGGTAAATCATATAAATCAAGTCTTTATTGACCTATTTATTATTCGCTATTGCCAATAATAAATTGCTGACGCGAACCTCTACTTATTGCACATCCTGTTTCATTGTCTACTGTTGAAAAGTCGTCAGATTTAAAAAATAAATCTTCATCAAACAAGCCAAATACGAAACTCGGTCTTTCCTTGGAGCTTTTACCTCATTTATGACAAAGTCACATGAGTGGTTACATAAAACTCTATAAAGTTAGGAACATTTTATCATTCGTTCTATTTTGTTTGATGTCAACTTTTCCTTTTGCTCGGACTGAGATCAGATTATTAAAGAGATCTCACTCATCTAATACCATAATATTATTAAATGTTATTTTTTTCTTCATTTACTTAAGCGAAAAACAAATCCCACTAAAAAATATTACCTTACTATCATACCTAAAATTACTTTGAAAATCAAATTAATTACTAGTTAGAGAGAGTTAAGGGGATAAAAAAAGAGAGAACCGCGGTTCTCTCTAAAATCTATTTTGCTTCGCTTCTTTTTCAGCCAGCTCATTTATGAGTTGAGAGCGTTTCTTTTGAACTATTTCAAGCTGACGCTCTGTCTCACGATACTGCTGTTTTAGTTGCAACTCCTGCTCGTCTAAATCTAAAAAGAGTTTTCGAGTTGTCTCATCCATCTGTTCTAGTAGTTGGATATAAAAGGAGCGGTGAGAAGGTGTTACCCCCATCAAGAGTAGATCATTGAGCTGATAGAGAGCATCTCCTTGAGAATACTCAAGATCTTCACGCAACAGACGAAGCGCTTTTTGCTCATCTTGATTGTCCTCTAACTGAAGATCCAACCTCATCTGATCCTTGTAAAGTACGTCCAACTCCTCTTGTTGTCTATTTTGTTTTTCCATTGATAGGAGAACCTCCAATAGCTAAAATCACTAAAATACTTATCCGTTATTTGACAATACCTTTTTATATCCTGATTTTTCAGTGAGATAAAACATCTCACTTGATGTAATTACCTTCAGAAATAACTACTCTTTCATAAAATAGGTTATGCTATACAGGGAAATCATTGAATTGCGAATTATAGAAGTCAATATTTTTTTGACTAATATGTTGTTTATCCAACATTTCTGTCTCACTTTTATTATTTGCGAACTGCTGCAACATTCCTCCATCTATAACATGTCCCATTTCATTATCAACTCTTGAGAATTCATCAGCGACAGCATTTAAATACTCATCAAATGATTGAATGATAGGTACTAAATCTTTAGCTAATGTTTTTACTTCATTTGTTGCTGAAGAGAAATTTTGGGTAGCAGACGATTCTATCAAAGATCCACTCTTATCTTCTAAACGACCACTCAAATCATCAAAACTAGTTTGAATACTTCTTATGTGCTCTGGTAATATTCGTTTTCTTCCCATTATTCATCCTCCGGCCTTGTTTGATAATACTCTAAAAACTCTTCTTCATTTTGAACGATATGTTCTTTCCCATCTTTCGAACTACTCTCGGGAATGGTAAGATTCTTAAAGATGTTTTCACCTTTTGGAACAACTAATTTCAAAAAAGAGATTTTAAAACGAACGTCTTCTTTTCCAAGGAAATACAATTCAGATAGCGAATCTTTACTCAATATATCATATACTTTTGGATACTTGCTTGCTAAAGAATCTGTTTGAACTTTTTTAGTAAACCAAAACGCTGACCATACAAAATTAAAATGTTGGTTTGAAAGTCTGTCATATTTATTGAGTAAATCCTCAAGACCTTCTTTATTTTGCCATGCTTTTTGATTTACATCATAAAAGTCCTTACCTGTTTTTCCAGATGATGTTTTAGAAATAATTTTCCCCGTTTCTATATCTATGATACCAATAAAAGTTTTTGAGTTTGATTTACTATTCACTGCCATCTTTATAGGCAAATAAGTTTTTCCTTCTTCAGATTGTAACAATTTTGGGGAATCCGCAACATTAATTGGAACATAATTTTTATTATATTCCCTCACCATCTTAAACACATCATAAGTTTTTTGTTTAATCGTATTGTCTTTTGTATCGTAAACATCTAATAACCAGTATTCTCCTTTTTCAGGGATATTACTCTTTAAATAAGGAACTTTATCATTTTCACTTAACCAGTACTTATATGCTGCCGACTTCAATTTGTAACTCTGCCGAATAATAAAACGTTCACCATGCATCTCAATTCTATTGTTTCTGATGTCAATACGAGGATCATATTTCTTAGCCTCTTTCGCTTCCTTTAATTCAGCTTCGTTATCCCAGCTAATTGCTACCGCTTTATGATTAGCAATAAATTCATAATCTGTAATTTTTGCTCTCGGACTCCACATGATAAACTGAGTCAGTTTATGCTTACGATAAGCGCTATATGCAAGAACACCTCCTGTGATAGCAATTACAAGAAATAAAACTTGGACTAATTTTGATCTCATCTTTATTTTCATTTATCGTTCCCTCATTACTTATTTATATTGCTATCTCTGTTATATTTTGTTCTTAAATAGTTGAAATATTGTGCTCCATTATCTTTAGCATATTCATGATTCTGAAAAATATCATATTGATCGATACCTCGTTTAACCTCCTCAAGCTGTTTTCGATTCATTTTTTCAATTTCTAAATTTGAATCATTACCAACTAAATAGTTACTAATTTCATCACTGATACCAGCATTGCTCAAATTTTCTTTAAAATCTTCTGGTTTCACTCCTTTATTTTCAAGGAACAATTTCATCCCGTAATTGTCCATTTCTGCAATTCTTTGAGTCACCTCAAATTTATAATAGGTATCACCTGTTAAAATTTCTTGAGCGTTAGACCCTGATCCTCCTTTAAATTTCCAAGCACCTTTATCTAATATTGACATCTTCAATTTTTCTACTTCTGCAGCCTCTTCTTCATCTGCCTCTTTCCAATCGGCTATACCTTTCACTAGGGCAGCAGCCTCTGGACTTTTCGTCTCTATAACATCATGTGCATCTGCTCCAAGTAATTTAAAAAGCTCAAATGCAGTCTTATATTGTGGAAAAAACAATATTCCTGCTCCTGCCGACATGTCTCGAATAGTTTCGAAAACTGCCATTTGTTTCTTTTTATCCAATTCTTTTAAATTATCTAATATTTCTTCTTGTGATAGTGTAACATAATCAACAAAAAAATCACTAGAATATTCATCTGAAGAAATTTTGAAGCCTTCCATCTTATAACCCGAAGCTTGTCCCATTATACTAAAACGTGTAGTTCCATCCTTAGCAAACTGAAAGGAAATTTGTTTTGGATCATCAACTGAAATATTAGCTCCATTAGGTTTAAAAGTTCCTTTCGCAAACTTTATTGCATACAATCCCCTGTTAATCCCAATGAGTTCATTGATTGCATTCTCCTTGTCAAATTCTGATGTCATTTTATCATAATCACCATTTACTTTATTATACGTTTCAGTCATATTTACTTGATGGGCAAGTGCTAAAACTTTGCCTAGAGTTTCAAATGAATCAAACCAGGCAGAGCTATCTGAGAGATCCATTTTCCCAAATTGATCATAGAATCTTTTCAACTTACTTGTATCTTTCTTCAAAACCCATGTGGTCATTCCATCAACCATATGGAAAACCACTTCATTTCTTACATTTTTTCTATTTACTTTTGAAATCTTTGTTTGATCATCTCCATAAACTGCATCAAGAGCAATTGCTTCATCAATATTTTGAACAGTATCAATTGGATTCATCTTTAACCCTTGAGTAATCATATTAAAGACTGCCTTTGGGGTTAAATTAAGGGTAATTTGTGCCTGATTTACAATCCCTCTTAATGCAGAAACTTCTTCAATTGTTGTTTGAAGGTCTTTATTAAACAGATCATGCGCAAGTTGAAAAGGTTCATGTGTGGCCTGTCTAGTTAATGAACTTGCATTTAAGCTCAGAATCGCTCCACTCTTTACGGAAGAAATACTAATTTCAGGTTCATCTAATGCATCAGTAGCAATATTTAATGCAGATTGCAATTTTTGATCCACTTCTGACACTTTATCCACTTGTTCGCCAGTCAATTTTGATTGAACAGTCGATAAACCAGACTCGCTTGTCCAAGCTTCTTTTGTGAACCCTCCTCCTGACACCGCTGAGCTGAATTTCCCAACATTAGCAGAATATTTATTTAAAAAAGCTGGGATCTGGTTGAAAACCTGATTCTGTAAAGTGTTTAGTTGTCCTAAAAAGGCTGCAATCGCTTCCCCTTCGGATCCTTCTATTTTAACGTTAAATGTTCTAGCTGTATCCTGTGTCGCCGTTGTTAAAGATTGAGAAAACTGTTTTATTGACTCACTATATTGAGCAATCCCTGGTAAGTCATGTACTTTAATCACATCATCACTCATACTAATCCTCCTTCGCTCTAGCAATTGCTTGACTCAACATATTTATACCACTTCTTAAAGATGCTGCTTCAGATTCTAAACTACTAATTTTACTACTCAATCTAGAAGTCATATTCAGTTTATACTCATCGTATTTTTCCACAGTCTTATCCACTGTGTTTTTTTCTGTTTGTGCTTCTTCATCATATGGATGACCAGCAAGATGATAACTAGACTTAATATTTTCTGGACTGACTAAAACATACTCTATTGCTGTTGAAACTCCTTGTAGATTAGATAATGCTGCTCTTAATTTCCCAAGTTTCCCATTTACTTCTGACAGTTGCCCAAGACATCTATTTAAGTCTGCTTGCAATGCTGCTTTTCCCATACTTCATCCCCTTCTATTTCATTAATACTTTCACTTTTCTTACAAATCCATCTTCTACATAGTAGTTCACCTGGCTATCAAGTGGTTCTTCACGGACTGGTCGATTGATAACATTTAGGACACTTTGGTCTGTAATCCGCATGGCCACGATTGCTTGTTTATAGAGTTTGATAGATTTTGATACTTCGTCAATTTTTCGATTCAACTGACTACCACTCATAGCTACTGTAGCATAGCCTGCACGCGCCCCTTTTTCAAGGACATAGTTCAGACTAGATTGCAGGTCCATACTTAGATCATTCATAAGTTCTAGTTGATTGTATAGTACAATCGTTGCTTCATGTTGTGATTTCTGCTGTTCCAATCTCAATTGGATATTTTCTTCCATTTTCTTGATTCCAGCTACATAGTCTTCCTTCGTAGAGAGAATCGTCACACCTTCCATCTCTGGCAATTCATTGTAGGATGGCGCCAACACAATCACCTTCTGCTTGCTACGAGCAATTTGTTTGACGAATTGTGTCATCTGCTCTTCCTTGTCTGTCAGATAGAGAAGGTTGCCTTTCTTAAGATCCCATGTTACCGGTTCAACTGTCTCCAAATCCAATCCAAGTGGTACTTTTCCTTCATCCAATAAAGCTGCTACATCCTCACGTCCGTAGAAAGCTGCTTCTGTCAACTCATCTGGCACCATTGGGATGCCTGCTGGAGTGCGGCCTGTCCACATCTCTTTGAGACTTTGGACTTGGTCGCGGAGGTTGTTGATGATTTGGATATCATTGTCTCCTGCGACTGGTAGGGCGAACTGAACAACATCGACTTCGTCACGTTTCATGAGTGCCCGACCCTTGATGTCTTCCATCGTAGATGCTAGTGGGGTTGCTCCCACGATACCACGGATCTCAGAGATATCATTTTGTGGCAAGGTCAGCTGGTGCTTGAAGTTTGAATAGAGCTGAGCCCGTAGGTTGTTCTGACGGCTAGCTGTGATGATCAAGTGCACTCCGATGCTGAGACCTTCACGGGAGATCCGCATAAAGAGCTTGAAGAGGTCTGTCTCATAAGGCTCGTCCTTCATAGACTCATAGCTATCCATGAGGATGACCATGGTTGGCTCTTGCTTGCCGGTCACTTCACGGTAGAGGGCGATGGTGCCGACACCATGCTCAGACAGGAGCTTCTTGCGGCGATCCAACTCGCGGTTGATGATCCGGATGAATTTCTGGATTTTCTCCGTCTGATCGAGTAGCAGGCTATCGGCCACATGTGGCAATTGCGTCAAGGGTGCTAAACCATTGGTTCCGAAATCCAGCAGGTACATGGTCAGATTTTCTGGGCTCTGCTTGCGAGCCAGATCCATGGCAATTGTCTGTAGGAACGTGGTCTTTCCTGTCCCTGGACTTCCGTAAAGGAGGATATTCCCATCTTTTGACAGATCGATAGCAACCGCTTCTTGCTTTTGCGCTTGTGGGATATCGGCTACCCCGATCAGGACGCTTGGAGCTGTCCGTTTTTGCCAAGCCTCGATCGGCACGACCTTGTCCAACTCATCCAGCGTGATCCGCTCTTTGAGCGGTGGCAACCATGGTTGGGCTACAGCTGCGATGCCTTCTTCTTGGTGCAAGTGGTTGATTTCCTGCACGATGACATCCAGCTCTGTCGGCACTTCCTTGATTTCTTCTGCCATATCCAGACCGGATAGATCCTGGTTGAGGACTTCGTATTGGCCCAGTTCATTGATCAAGTAGATGGTATGGTCTTCGATCCCTAGCTGGTCCTTCTCAGGCTGGTAGTCTGCTCCTGACCAAGCGGTTTGGAAGAGTTCATAGACTTCGTTGTTCCCCACTTGGAGATAAGCACGACCGGTCTGAGTGATCTGAGCCGCATCTGCCGTCCGCAGCATCTCCATCGAGTCGCCACGGTCTGCCACCTTGAGAGCTAACTTGAAGCGGGAGTTGGACCAGATCTGGTCATCCACGACCCCAGAAGGTTTTTGCGTCGCAAGGATCAGGTGTACCCCAAGGGAACGCCCGACACGCGCGATAGAGACCAACTCCTTGATGAAGTCTGGTTGGTTGACCTTGAGCTCGGCGAACTCATCACTGATCAAGAAAAGGTGAGGAAGCGGCTCTGTCGCTTCACCGAGTTTAAATTTCTTTTGGTATTGGTTGATATGGTTGACCCCATATTGACCAAAGAGGCGCTCCCGACGATGGATCTCCGCATTGATAGAGGCTAGGGCCCGCATAGACTGGGCACCATCCAAGTTGGTGATGGTCCCAAGTAAGTGAGGCAGATCCTTGAAGAGGTTGGCCATTCCCCCACCCTTGTAGTCGATGAGGAGGAAAGCCACATCGTGTGGGTGGAAGTTGACAGCAAGACTCAGGATATAAGACTGAATAGTTTCAGACTTACCAGAACCAGTTGTCCCTGCGATCAAACCGTGTGGTCCATGGGCTTTTTCATGGAGATTGAGGTAGACCAAATCGTCCTTCCCGCGCAGACCAATCGGTACGGCCAAACTTTGGTAAGGGGCATGGCTCTCCCAACGACTCAAGACCTTGAGGTCATTGAAAGTTTCCGCCTGGTACATTTCAAGGAAGGTCACCGAGTCCGGAATCGAGCTCTTGAGCTGTTGAATATGCTTGAGAGGTGCAAGGCCACGCGAGATGGCTTCCTTGTCATAGCCTTCAGGGAAGTGATCCAATTGGAAGTCGAGCTCCCGAAGAACCCCTTCTTGCAAGAGCAATTGCCCTTGGTTGCGGTCCTTGATAGAGATAACCGTTTGGATATTTTCAGAAAGAGATGAGAGCACGTCTGCTACATAGATGATGGAGCAGCCCAGCTCTGTCGGATCCTCACGGAAGAACTCCATGATGACATGGTCCAAAATCAAGGTTTCATCGGTGATGAGGACCACATAGTGAGGGTGGAAGATCTTGGTGTCATTGGCTTTTTCTTCCTCCTTTTGCGCCTTTCGGAGTTTGAGGATCTGGTTGAGACTGTTCAAGACCTGATCGCGTGTCCGCTGATTGTAGACAAAGCTACGGACATTCATGTCTTGCAAGGTCGCATGAGGTAACCAGCGCATCCAATCCCAGCTTTCTTTTTCCTCTTCTGGAATGATCGGAATAATAGTCAGATCATGGTAAGAGTGAAAGACAGCCAATTGGGCAACCAGAAGTTGCAACTGCTCGAGCACGATGGGACGAGGACCGACATATCCGACCGGTCCCCGATTGAGGCTGGCTACAATTGGAAGATTGTCGATCTTTTGATGGGCCTTGAAAAGGGCATAGCCTTCTTCTTCCAAGGCATCTTTCTTCCCACTGCGTTCTTCCTGACCATATTTGAGCTCATAGCTGGTTGGAACCTTGCCCAAGCCCAAACGATAGGCCAAAAAGTCAAAATGAAGCGGTGTTTTTTCATAGATCCGCGAGTCATAGCGTTTGACCATCTTGGTCAATTCTGCAATTGCTGGGAAATGGTAAAACATGCCTTCTCGTTGCTTCCGAGAGAGTTGCTCCAAGTCCTTGGCCTTGTCCTTGAGATAGAGATGGTAGAGCTCCACGCGCTCTTTCTTGTCTTCTTTGTATTTTTTACGATTCTTGAAAAATCCTTGGACCGAAAAGATCACACTGACCACCGACATGGATACCGTCGCGATGATATAGAGACCCCGCGGTTGGAAAATGGTGATCAAGAGGGTCACCCCAACCATGATGAGGGGTGGCATGATCAACTTCAAGAGTTCATCGGATGGTTTTTGAGGCTCCGCACCCGGAGGATTGATCAGGATCTTGTCTTCTGAGCTCCGGTAGATGATCCGTGGAGACCGGTGGTACTCTGGATAGTCCTTGTAAAAATCATAGCGCGAATGCAAGCGCGGCACCAGATAAGGACTCACTTCGACCGATCCTTCCACGCCAAATTCTTCCGGGTAGAGCTTAAAGGTCACATCTCCAATCGCCAGCTCATCTCCAAAAGCTAGTGGAACAGTCGCTTCAGTGACGAGTTTGTGGTTATGGTAGAGTTTTCCTGATAGGAGCTGACAAGCCCAGGTCTGGTCTTTTTTCACAAGGAGAAAGCGCACTGGATAATGCACGCGCACATCCACACCTTGTTCATCTGCTACCAGGATTTCTTCCTTGTCGAGCAGCTCATAGGTATGGACTTCCCCTGTCGCCAAGTAGCAGACCACATCTCCAAGGATCTTGCTATTTTCAAGCACGCCCTTGTCTTCCCCATATTGGTAAAAGATTTCCCCTTGACTCCATTGGAAATGAAGGGGATTTTCTTGCGAAGAAATGGTCAACTGAGCCGTTTCTTGATTCGATACGGTCGCTGTTTTCCCCTCTTCTAGTGCTAGCTCATAGCGAAAACCTTTTTTATAGAGTATGATACGTTTTTTCATAGACTACTCCTTGTGTTCGCTAGACTCAGTTGAGCTTGCAGTTGTAGAAGACGAGCTTTCTGTTGAGGAACCTTCTGTAGACGAAGCCGTTGTTGAGCTGCTAGTGGAAGCTTTGGTTTCATCTGTCTCTGCTTCCAAGAGTTTAGAGCGGGCATCCCAGTATTTCTTGTATTCGCCCTCTAGCTCAGAGAGTTTCTTCTCGCGCTGTTCACCAGAGAGTTTTTCGCTATCACGTGTCGCCTTGATTTCTTTACGAAGGGCATAGATGATCAAGTCTGAATCGTCGATCCGTTTGGCCGTGTCCAGCGCTTGGGTAAAGTCATGACGGCCGATATAGATCCAGTAGTGGAGATAGAGGCTGTCTGACTTGAGCGTGACGTTGTTGAGGATGACCTTCTTTTGGTCCTCTGAGAAATTCAAGCCCTGCAAATAAGAGGTCGCCAACTCATATTTCTGCGTCGTTGGAAGACTGCTTGGAGCTACTCCCTCCAACTCATCGATCACACCGGTATAGTCTACCTTAAGATAGGCTGTATCCGCTTGAAGCAACTTTTCTTTAAAGGGTGCTTGGAAAAAGACCAAATAGATCAAAGGCAAAAGTAAGAGGGCCACTACAGCGGAAAGCCATACGGTTGCCAACTTAAAGATTCGGTGTTGACGGCTTGAAACCAAGGTCAAGGTCTTTTCTTCCTCTTCCTTGCGCTCTTGATAAGCTTTCTCCAAGAGAGCTTTCATCTCTTCTAAGCTAGCAGCATCACGGATTTCCACCAAGAAATCAGGTAGATCTTCTAATTCGAGCGTGCCTTGATAGAGCTCCATGAAGTCCCAGTCTCCAAAAAGAGTGACAGCATAACACTTGGCCTGGCGCAAGAATTCATCCTGATCCCACTTGCGTGGCACCATCATTCCCGGAACCCCGCGGTAAGCAATCTTGACTTGTGCATCCTTGGTCACAAACAAATTGACGGGATGCAACATAAAGGTCACTGGAAGCTCCAAGGCTGGCGCCAAATTCAAGACATTGATAGCTAGACGCAGACGATCTGAAACTGGTAATTCTTTGATTTCTTCTGCAGTCAAGCCCAGCGCATCCGTCTGATAAGTCAGATGAATCTGGTCTTGATCGGCCGTCATGCTTTGCTCTAAAAACAGGGGATGATGGAGATCCAAAATCCATAAATTGCGTAAATCCTGGCTATCCACTTCTGAACGCTTGAGGTCCAGTCGCCAGCTCGTTTCTACTTTTTCAAAACGGAAGACTTGTTCTTCCAGTGTAAATTGTTCTTCTTTCACCTTACCACTCCTCAATTTCGATCAGATCACCACTCGTGATCGGATACTCTTGTACCACCTTGCCTTCATCCAGCAAGATGCCCTTATTTACCACGCGCAACTGATACTTGCTTCTAGGCTCCATGGCAGACCCAAAGATCTGATCCAATTCCCGAATCAAGCGTCGCACCTCCATCCGCGTTGGGATCCGGAGGTCATGGCTTGCACCATTCATACGGAAGGTGACATTGATATGTTGGTCCATTTAGGCCTCTTTTCTATAGATTCGATAAGAAATATAGCCAGCAATCCCAAAGAGAAGGGCACTCCAAGCCAGCACTTGCAAGGCTGGAATAAAATCCGCCAAACTGGCCGAATTGTCCTCCACATTGGATTCAAATTTAGATAATTTTTGATTTTCCGGCTGGAACAGGTCCGCTTCAGGCCCTGTTTTTTTCTTTCCCTTTATAGCAGAAAACAACTGGCCGTCTGAATCGGTCAATTGTTTCTCTTGCTTGCGTTTTTCATCTGCTAATTTTTTCTGATCCTTCTCATTGAAAAGAGACTCAGTGGCATCCAATTGGCCCCCGAGTGTCTTTTCCTGCTCTGTCTCAAGACGTGAGTTGTTGACCTGTAGACGATTATCAATAAAATCATCTGCAGAAACAACAACTACTGGCAAGAGACTAAAGACAAAGAGAAGATACATCATTTTTTTCATAAGCTTGATTCAATTTCCTTTGTTTGAGTAAACTTCTTTGGAATGAAGATATTGGCAACCGCCAAAAGTCCGAAGAAGACCAACAATCCGAAGAAGACGCCGATACCGGCTGTTTGTCCATCAAAGTAACCCGCAAACTGTCCTTCTAAAATAGAAAGGAGGTTGACATTTTTCACCAGTGCTGGAAGGCCTGACAAGGTCGCGGTCGTTCCGATCGCGCTTGATAGGTAGACATAACTGATCAACATGAAGAAGGCCAGTCCCATTCCAATCACACGGAAGTGTTTCAAGAGGAGGTATTGCAGTTGTACCAAGACAAAACTTGCTAGAACCGCTAAGAATACCCATGAAGGTACATATTCACGACCAACAGAGAGTTGAATACTTGAAATCATTCCGATCACCAGTCCAAGGATGAGAGAAAGTCCTACAAGGACACCGACAGACAAGAGATCTGATTCTTGCAAGCGATTTAATTTGAAACGATCTTTCACCTTACGGATGATTGGCTGAGTCGCAAAGAGATAAGCTGTAAAGAGGCTCAAAATTTCTAGCATAAAGATCCAGATAAATGGACGGTAAACATTGATGGTCGCTTTTACAGAAGAAGATTTCTCTGCAACTGGATTTGACAAGAAGTCGAGCAAGACTTCATTTGGCACACCATTTTCATAGGCGTTGTTGAAGACTTTACGGAAGGCTTCGACGAAGTTCCCGTTTTCAGACAATTCCTTGTCGAATTCACCCATCAAGCTCTCTGCATTGCTAGACAATTTCTCTGTATTCCCTTGGGCTCTTTCCAATTCTTTGTTCAATTGGCTAAAGATTTCATTGGTAGAGTTAGCAGCTTCTACATTGCTACGAGATGAACTCTTAACACCTTCTGTCGAAGTCAACAAGGAGGTGTATTCAGAACCAAGAGCTGACAAGTCTGCATCCGTCTTGGTTTGAGCTTCCGTAACGGTTGCTTGTGCAGTTGAGATAGCCTCTAAGCGTTTTTGAAGGTCTGCATACTGCGTCAATTGATCGTTGATATTTTGGGTTAAATCCTTGTTAGTGTTTTCGATTGCTGCAAGGTTAGCCTGCAATTGTGGTCCCAAGTCTTGCAACTGTTTAAGTGTGCCATCTAACTGAGCTTTCACACTATTCGTAGCATCCCCAGATTCATCCGTTTCAATACTCTTACGGTAGTCCTTTATGTTACTTGAAACAGCAGCCTTCACGACGTCGACCAAAGCGTTTGTCAAATCCATATCTTCGATTGGATCATAGAGTGAATGACGAACATGGTTGTCATCTTCTGGATAGTAAGCATCAATCAATGCTCCTGCGCGTTGATAATCCAAAGCAATTTCACTAGCTTTCGACGCATAGTTAGCGACAGCTGTTTTTAAATCTTCTGCTGATACCGTCACACTGGTTGAAGAAACCCCATTCACAAGAACTTCAACATCAATTGCGCTTGGCATAGCTCCTCCATCTTCAACAAGGTGAATTTGGATTTGTTTGCCATCTTTCAGTTCGACTTCCTGCTCGCCGCTACCTGCATAAGTATGTCCATCATAGGTCCAAGTATCCACCTTGACTCCTGCTGGTACTTGGATGCTAACCTTCTGTTTTCCAGATTTAGCATTGAGGACATCGGCAACTGCAGTTGATTTGGCATCTACTTCTGCAGCCAAAGTTTTTAAATAATCAGCATTTCCATTTGCTTTCGCCATCGTCCCAGCAAAAGTACTATCAAAATGAATTGCTGTATTGAGATTCCCATATTTATTCAGATTAAGACTAGCAGGATCTAAAGACGGCAACTTTTCAATCGCTTGACGAATAGTATCATCCGCTTTATTACGTGCCTCACTTAAGGTCTTGATACTCGTCTTCCCAATCAAGGTACGAAGGGTGACTTTGTCTCCTTCTTTTAGACCATAGTAGTCAAGGATCTTCGCTTTTACAGAAGTTTCGATGTTATTTTCGTGCTCATCTAATTTGTCGCGTTCTGCCTTGATCCCTTTTTCGAGGTCTGCCACACGATCATTCACATCTTTGGTCAAGCCTGCATAGGTCTTGGTACCTGAAGCATCTCCTCCTGTTTCAGCTGGTTGACTCAATTGCTTGGTAATCGCTTCTTGGTTTTGTTGTAAATTTTTATACAACTCTTGCGTTTTTTCACTGACAACAGACTGGTTCATAGACATCAGCTGGTTCATGAACTCTTCATGGCTAATCTTGTCCTCAGAGCGTTGCTTAATCAATGTGTCAAAGTTTTGACCGTACTGATTCTGAGATTGGGTCAACTGATCAAAAGCCTGGGTATAAGACTCAAGAACTGTCTTCAAAGCATTGTTCGACTCGACAGATGATGTCGACAAGCTATAGAGACTCGGGAAGATATTCTTCGAATCCAAAGCCGAATTCAGCAAGTTGCTTCGGTAAGAACCAATATTGGTCGATTGGATCTTGTTACTTGTCTCCACGTTTTTCTGAGCTGTATAAAGGTTGCTCAAAATGCTGACCATATACATATCAACCAATTGGCTATTCAAGTCTGAAACGATATCTTTAGCGACTTTATTGGCCTCGTTTTCAACCTGAGAATTCCCAGCCGCATTAACCTTATACGTCACCGTGGTCTTCTCTGCATTGACTGCGTTCACTTCCAAGACCTTCTCTGAGAAGTCACTTGGAATGACGATCATCAACTGGTACTTGCCATCTGCAAGCCCTGACTCAGCAGCTCCACGAGGGAGGACAGACCAGTTTTGCGAATTATCCCGTTCGATATTCTTTACATAGCTAGCCCCAAGGTTGTATTCTTTATCATTCAGTTTAACCGCCTTGTCTTCATTGACCACCGCAATATTGAGCTTGGTGTTTTCTGTCGTTTGTACGGTCTTGGCTTCGTTTTGCTTTTGGTCCTTTTGAACCGTCGTATAAAGACCCACTACAGATCCCATCAAAAGGAGCACAACTGCGCTCTGACCAATGTATTTTAACCATTTTTTATTTTTAACTTCCATACCTTTTCCTTTTTCTAATTCATAGATACAAAATAGGGGTTAGGAATTAAGAATCTAACCCCTATTTTCTATATATCAAAAGACAAAAGGGTGATCTACCTACAAGAAGTAAGATCACCTCCAAGACTATCTTAGTGGATTTGTGCAGCGATATCTTGGTCAGTTTGTTCAACGATATCAGCAACTTTGATCAATTGAGCGTTGATGTCTTCCAACAATTGAGCGAATTGTTTGATTTTTGGAGACAATTCGTTGAATTGTGCTTCAAAGCTATCAAATGCAGATCCATCCCAGTTTGCGTCGATGACTTGTTGTTCGTGAGTCAAAGTGTTAAGGATTTGATCGATTTCTTGAGAACCTTGTGCATAGCGTTGTGCTGATTGACGTAGTTCTTCTGGAGTTAATTTAATTTGAGCCATATGTTTCTCCTTTTGGGCTGATACCCTTATATTTTTTTCATAAACAATACATTTTAGTACGAATTAGTAAAATGCCAGATAACTGTATATTTTACCTTTTGCTCCCTTTTTGTATTATTTACTTAAAAATATCTTAATGAAATATTGCTAGAATGTCAAGTTTAGAGGGCTAACTGATAAAACATTGTAACTTTGTTACAGCTGTGTAACACTTTGTCATATAACTGTAACATTTTTCTGAAATTCCTTGCCCCAGTAGTCTCCAACTAGTATTATTTCCGGGTAAAAAAGAAGACACTCTGTCCTTCTATATTAACTCAACACATAGATAGAAATTGTTGATTTTAGGTGTTTTTAGATACAATTTTTGGCGTTTTTTGTATATTTTTTCATTTTTTAAGCTTTTATGGTATAATGAGAACTGTTTAGAGCTTGTTTCATACAAGATCGAACACCATTAACTTATAAGGAGTATTTATGAAAAAATTTCTACTTACCGCTGTCTGTCTACTTGCCCTTACTGCTTGTAGCCAAGGTCAACAAGGAAAAGGAACTACTAGCGCTTCTTCCAAGCAAGAGGCCACTCAAACCCAAAAGGAGCAAGTCCAAACCAAGACCTTTGTTAGCGACCTCGGTGATCATTATCAAAACAAAATTCAAATTGGCTACAAAAAAGATGAGATTGTTTCGATGACTATCATGGGCGTTGCACCAATACCGGAAGATATGCAAAAATCAGATGTCGCTGAATTGAAAGAAGTCTACCAAGAAGAAGCTGATAAAGCAAATTCCAAACGCGGTGTTAACGGACAAGCTGGGATCAACACAAGCATCAAAATCGCTGATGATAAACAGACCTATACAAACGTTATGCATGTTGATTTTACTCAAATGAAAAAAGAAGATTTTGTGAAATTACTGGCTGATCAAGGGGAAGAAACCAACACTACCATGTTGAAATATCTTAAAGGCAAACCACAAGATCTCTTTACCTATTTCAAAGATCAAGGCCTCAAAGAAGATAAATAAAAAGAGCTCTCTGAGTCCCTTAACACCTGGTTAAGGCTCAGAAAGCTTTTTTCTTATTTGTTCAAGATTGAAAGGGTTTCAAGGAGATTGTCCGCATGCACTTCGATGGTATCTCCTGTCGCTTTGATTTTCACTTCAACGATGCCTTCAGCTACTTTTTTACCAACTGTGACACGGATTGGAAGACCAATCAAATCACTATCGCTGAATTTGACACCAGCCCGCTCATTTCGGTCATCCACCAAGACTTCATAGCCTTTATGAACCAAGGCTTCTTCAATCCGATTAGTCAAATCAAGACTCGCTTCATCCTTGACATTGACTGGAATCAAATGCACATCAAATGGCGCCAATTCTTTAGGGAAGTTAATACCCCAAGCGTAACGGTATTCCCCTTTTGGCGTCTTATTGACAAAGAGACGAGCATGTTGCTCCATAACGGCTGAAAGAAGACGGCTCACACCGATCCCGTAGCAGCCCATGATGATTGGAACCGCGCGACCGTTTTCGTCCAAGACATCTGCTCCCATGCTAGCTGAGTAGCGTGTGCCGAGTTTGAAAATGTGACCGATTTCGATCCCGCGCGCAAAGTTCAAGACCCCTTTCCCATCTGGTGAAATCTCGCCTTCCCGAACTTCACGGATATCGACGTATTCTGCGGTAAAGTCGCGTCCTGGATTCACACCGGTCAAGTGGTAGCCTGTTTCATTTGCTCCGACAACTGCATTGCGGCTATCTTGGACCTTGCGGTCTGCAATGATTTTGACATTTTCAGGAAGATCAACTGGACCGAGAGATCCAAAATCAGCTCTCAATAATTCTTTCACTTCCACTTCGGTTGCAGGTTCAAAGAAATCTGCTCCGAGGTAATTTTTCAACTTCACTTCATTAAGCTGGTCATTGCCAACAAGAAGGGCCACAACTGGCTCATCATCCGCAATATACACCAAAGTCTTGATCGTTGCTTCTTCTGGGACATTCAAGAAGGCTGCCACTTCATCAATGGATTTGACACCTGGCGTTTCCACGCGTTTCACTTCTTCTTCTGCTACGACACGGTTACTTGGCTTGTATTCATTGGTAGCCATTTCCAAGTTTGCAGCATAGGTTGATTCACTTGAATAGGCAATAGTATCTTCACCAGAGACCATCCATTTGAGCAATTCTGCTTTGATTTCTTCTTGGACTTCTGCTGGAATCTCATCAAATGAAGCCACCGATTTGTCTAAAACAACCCAACGATCCAAGTCAGTACGAGCAGGTGTAACAGCCATAAACTCTTGGCTATCTTTTCCGCCCATGGCACCACCATCACCGATGATGGCCTTGAAGTCGATGCCGCTGCGGGTGAAGATCCGCTCATAAGCTGCCTTGTACTCATCATAAGTAACATCCAAGCTATCATAGTTGGCATGGAAACTGTAACCATCTTTCATGATAAACTCACGGGTCCGAAGAAGACCATTACGTGGGCGTTTTTCATCGCGGTATTTTGGTTGGATTTGGTAGAGATTCAATGGCAATTGTTTGTATGATTTCACTGAGTCGCGCACAATAGCGGTAAAGGTTTCTTCATGGGTTGGGCCCAAGATAAAGTCAGAGCCTTCACGGTTTTTCAACTTATAGAGGTCTTCCCCGTAAGTTTCGTAACGACCAGATTCACGCCAGAGATCTGCACTCAAAAGGGCTGGAGCTAGCATTTCTACTGCTCCAATTTTTTCGAATTCTTGGCGCATGATGCCTTTTGCTTTTTCAATCACACGATTAGCAAGTGGCAGATAAGAATAGACACCAGCTGATACTTGGCGAACATAACCCGCACGCAACATCAGAGCATGGCTAATGACTTGGGCATCGCTTGGCATTTCGCGAAGCGTTGGAATCAACATTTTACTTTGTTTCATGGACAATATCCTTTTCTATTTCAAAAATAATTTCATAATATCATTCCAGGTGACAGCAATCATTAAAATAACCATTACAGCTACACCTGCAAGCGTCATATAGGTTTCTACTTCTTGTTTCAGTGGCTTTCTCCGGACCACTTCGATCAAATTGATCAAGATTTTTCCACCATCCAGGGCCGGAATCGGGATTAGATTGAAGATCCCAATATTGATGGAGAGCATGGCCATAAGTGATAAGACTGCCGGAATCCCTAATTGAGCAGCTTGTGAGCTGGCATTGTAGATGGCAACCGGACCACCCAGTTTATTGAGACTAAAGTGGAAAATGATATCTTTCAGGGCTCCCAGGATCCGGGTCGCTGTATTCCAGGTATCTGTAAAACCAGACAAGAGTTTATCCACAAATCCTGTCTTGAGGCCGTTTGTCACACCCAGATAGTAACGATTTCCTGACTTGGTTGGCTTCACTTTAACTTCTTTTTCTTGACCATCTGTCTTGACCTTCAGGGTCAATTCAGGAGCCGTCTTGCTGTCCTTGGTCGCTTTTTCAACAGCATCTGTCAACTCATCCCAGTTGCTAACGGTATCGTTGTTTACCTGAAGAATCTGAACATTGCTTTTGACACCGACCTTGGCCAGCGCCCCATCGGGGGCCACCTGAACATTGTTGCTGTAGTAGTCAATCGCACCGCCTCGCATAAAGGCTAAGAGTGAGTAGACAACAATACTGAGGATAAAGTTGTTCATAGGACCCGCAAAGTTGGTGATTAACCGTCCCCAAATGCTGGCATTCTGATACTGAACATCTCTCGGTGCAATCCGCACTTCTGTCCCATCTTCCTCAACGATGGTTGCATCATGATCGACACTATAGGTCTTTGTCTCATCGAGAACCAAGCCTGTGATTTCTAATTTATCTTCAAAGTCAAACTGGGTGACATTCATAGGAAGGGCTGTCTGATCTAGATTCTTTCCTGAAAGATTGATCCGGATGACCTTGCCAGCCTCATTTACCGTCAAGCTGACAGGAGTTCCGGTTTTAATCTCCGTTGTATCTTCACCCCAGCCAGCCATACGAACATAGCCCCCTAAAGGTAGGATCCGAATCGTATACGCTGTCCCATCTTGACCAATATGGGCAAAGATTTTCGGACCCATCCCGATCGAAAATTCTCGCACTAGGATGCCCGATTTTTTTGCAAAATAGAAATGACCAAACTCGTGAACGAGAACGATCACTCCAAAAATAACTATAAAGGCAATAAACTGCATCGTTCTATACGTGGTTTCCTTTCTATCTCTTCTGTCTTAGAACAATCCCAAGAAATGCATCAAGGGAAAGACAAAAATCAAACTATCAAAACGGTCTAGAACACCGCCATGTCCTGGAATAAATTTTCCAGAATCTTTCACACCGAAGTGGCGTTTAATTGCACTCTCTACCAGGTCGCCAAACTGACCTGCAATACTAAAGAGAATGGTAAAGAAGATCATAGCTAGAAAACCATGCCCACCTGCCACCGAGCGATCCACGATCATATAGATCACAGTTACCGCAACTGCAGACAAGATTCCCCCAAGACTTCCTTCAATCGTTTTATTAGGAGAAACCGCAGGCATAAGCTTACGTTTCCCAAAGCGACTTCCTACTAAATAGGCACCGGAATCTGTCGCCCAGACAATAAAGAGTGCCAATAAGACCTTATCAATACCAGCAATTCGCGCATCCACTAATGAATGGAAACCAAGTCCAACATAAAAGCTAGATGCGATGGGGTAAACCACATCCTCATAATTGTAATTCTGAGCAAGAACAGTTGTTCCCATGAGAATCAAGATAATCAGACCATAGGCAATCATATTGCCATCTGCTGGAAGGTAAGGCAGATAGTCCTCAATCGGCAAGGTTAAGACAAAGGCCGCCAACATGGCTAGCGCTCCTTCAAAGGTCGCTGTTTCAAGCCCCTTCATCTTGAGTAATTCATGAACCCCTAACATAGCGATCAAACCAATTACAATCTGGAAGAACATCCCTCCAACCATTACTGTTGGAATGAAAAAGAGCAGGGCAATTCCTCCAAAAATTACACGTTTTTGTAAATCTTTCGTCATCATTTTCTCCTAAACACCGCCAAATCTCCGGTGGCGATGGCTATATTCTACTACAGCACTTCTTAGTGCCTCTTCTCCAAAATCTGGCCACATGACATCTGTGAAATACAACTCACTATAGGCGGCCTGCCAAGGAAGGAAATTACTCAAACGGATTTCTCCGCTGGTACGGATAATCAAATCCGGATCCCTTAGGACACGTGGCAAACTCTCGGTATAGAGATAATCTGCGATCATCTCTTCTGTGATATCTTCTGGACTGAACTTCGCATCCAAGACTTCATGAGCGATCTGCTTCACAGCCTGAGTAATCTCTGCACGTCCACCATAATTGAGTGCGAAATTCAGGATCAAGCCCGTATTGAGGTGGGTCATCGCTTCTGCTCTTTCCAAAGCTTCTAATGTTTCTTTGGGTAATTTCTTAGTGTCACCGATCATTTGAATCTTGACATTATTGCGATGCAATTCAGGGACAAAGCGATCATAAAACTCAACTGGCAAGTGCATGATAAACTTGACTTCATCTTCAGGGCGTGTCCAGTTTTCCGTCGAAAAGGCATAGACCGTCAAGACCTGAACTCCCATATTTTTTGCTGCAATCGTCACTTCTTGGAGAGCTTCCATCCCTGCCTTATGACCAAAGACGCGCGGTTGCATCCGCTTTTTTGCCCAACGACCATTGCCATCCATAATAATGCCAATATGTTTCGGGACTTCTAAAGGGATCTCGATTTTTTCTTTCTTCTTAAAACGAAACATGTTTTTCTACCTATTTCAATATTTATCGCTTCATTATACCATAAATCCCCATAAAATAGGGATACTGGCCTCTATTTTGAACGAGCAGGCCTTTCCTTCATCGTGCAATTCCATTTGCCCACCAAAAAAGAGGCTCTTGCCTCTTCTTTGATGATTATTCTTCGATAGCTGAATCGACATCTGAGCTAGCAGATTCTGTAGCAGTGGCTGAGATCCCTTCTGATACAGGAAGAACTGTTTTGATCGCTCCCAATTCAAAGGTCAGGTAGACACCATCAACATCCAAGACAACGGTCTTGCGATCTGTATCGACTTCATCGATGGTTCCGTACAAGCCACCAATCGTGATGACTTCATTTCCTTTTTGAAGTTTATTCAAACTTTCCATCCGTTTTTGGTACTGTTTCTTTTGGCTACGGCTCATGAAATACATCAAACCGACCATAAGAACAAGCATAATTAGCAAACTTCCGCCTTGCATATGTTTCTCCTTTAATTTTCATATATGCTATACTATATCAAATTTCGCCCGCCTTTTCAAGTTTTCCCATCCTCTTCAAGCAAAATCAGACTCCAGTCTCAGATTTTGATGCAAAAGAAAAAAACCACGAAAAGTGGGCTACTGACTAGTCAATCGTAATGCCATACTTTTCGTGATTCTCATCATACCAATCAATCAAGGCCAAAGCCGTTTGATAGGTAATATTTTTGATTTTACTCGTTCCCTTCGTCAAAGTCGCCAAGCTCATTTTGCTGATGTTTGTTTCAGTTGCGACACGATAGCTCGTCAAGCGACCATCAACCATCAGTTGAACAACGGCTTCTACTTTTCTGTATTCGGGAGTTGAGTAGATATCAATTGTATTGCTCATCTTACTTCCATTCCTCAAATTTTATTCTTGTATAGATTATATACTTATTTTCTTTATTTATTAATAAATTTGCTCAATTTGGGTTAATTTCACTAATTATTGATGTTTTTTTGGCCCAAATAGGGGGATTTTAGCCTTATACAGCGAATAATTTCCCCCAGGTGGGAAGAAAAAATAAAGGCTGCTATCATATAGCAGCCTCTATTTTCACAAACTAATTCGCCTTATTCTGCTTGTTTATCAGTGGTTTCTTTTTTCTTTGTGTCTTTTTCTCTGATCACAAGTACACCATCTTCCATATCAGCTTCTAGGTGTTTAGCATCAAGGTTATCCAAGTGGAAGTCTGTGACTTTGTCACGGATTTGTTGTTCAACTACCCGACGGAGTGGACGAACACCCATCACTTCATCATAACCTTCTTCAGTCATATATTCTTTAGCTGCATCGCTCACTGCCAAGTCGATTTCTTTCTTAGAAAGGGTCTTATTGACATCTACCAACATCAAATCCACAATCTTAGAAAGGTCTTCCTTGCTCAAGTGTGAGAATTCAATCACAGCGTTGAAACGGTTCAAGAATTCTGGACGGAAGTAAGGTTTCAAACGATCCATGAGTTCTGGTTTATCCGCATCTTCTGTCAAGTTAGCTTCGTAACCAAATCCAGCGTTTGAAGTAGCGATAATTACAGTGTTCTTGAAGTTGACCGTATTCCCTTGACCATCTGTCAAACGACCATCGTCCAAAACTTGGAGGAGAAGGGTGATCACTTGAGGATCCGCCTTTTCAATTTCGTCAAGAAGGACGATTGAGTAAGGGTTACGACGAACACGTTCTGTCAAAGTATTGCTATTGTCATCATAACCAACATAACCAGCTGTTGTACCAATCAATTTAGAAACGGCTGTACGGTCGCTGTATTCTGACATGTCCAAACGGATGATGGCATCTTTGGTTCCGAACATATCAAGAGCCAATTGTTTAGCCAATTCAGTCTTACCAACACCAGTCGGACCTACAAAGAGGAAGCTACCAATTGGGCGGTTACCTTCGTCAAATCCTGCACGGTTCCGACGAATAGCACGCGCTACTGCTTCAACAGCCTTGTCTTGACCGATAACTTTCGTTTGCAAACGGTGACCCATATCTTTCAAACGTTCGATATCAGTTGCACCCATTTGTGACACTGGAATACCAGTCATCCGTTCTACTGATTCAGCCACATCGTTGATTGTTGCAGTTACCTTATGGTCTTCTGTATGGTTTTCAATTTTCTTTTCAAGTTCTTCGATACGAACTTTTGCTTTCAAAGCTGCTTCGTAATCTTCTTTCGCCGCAGCTTCTTCTTGTTTGGTTTTTTCTTCTTCAATTTCATGTTCCACGGCATGGACATCTGTTACTGGATGTTGAGCCGCCAAGTGAGCAGCTGTTACATCGACCAAGTCAATGGCCTTATCAGGCAAGCTACGTTGTGGAATGTATTGGATCGAATAATCAACCGCTGCTTTCAAAACTTCATCTGGCAAGATGACATTGTGGTGTTTTTCATAAAGATCACGGATCCCTTGAAGAATCTTGAACGTATCTTCAGCTGATGGAGCATTAACCTTCACTTCGTTGAAACGACGAGCAAGGGCCGCATTCTTCAAGATGGTGTTACGGTATTCATCTTGAGTAGTTGCACCAATGACTGTCAATTCCCCACGTGAAAGAGCCGGTTTGATGATATCCGCAAGACCTTTAGATCCTTGACCATCACCTGTGCTACCTGCACCAAGGATTTGATGGATTTCATCAAAGAAGAGAATGACATTTCCCATCGCCTTGACTTCTTGGATCAGATTTTGAATATTTTCTTCAAAGCTACCACGGTATTGAGTCCCTGCTTCAAGACCAGAAATATCAATGGAGATGACCTCTTTGTTCTTGATGGCAGCTGGAACGTCCCCGTTCACAATAGCTTGTGCCAAACCTTCTACAACTGCTGTTTTACCAACACCGGCATCCCCTACAAGGACAGGGTTGTTCTTGGTACGACGAGACAAGATTTCAGCCGTTTCTTGAATTTCTTTATTGCGTCCGATAACCGGATCCAGTTTTCCTTCACGTGCTTCTTCGGTCAAGTTGCGACCAAGTTTTGCAAGGATCCCATCTTGTTTCATTCCTTTAGCTTGATGGTGTTGCGCTTGCTCACTTCCTTCATTTGGAAGTTGACCAGTTTGACGGTAGATAGCGAATTCTTCTGGTGTCACTTCACGACCATTAATCATGTAGCGACGGCTTTCAGAACGAAAACCACCCATGTTGCCCATTAGTTGATTGAAAAGATCATCCATATTGTTAAAGTTGTTGTTCATAGTTCTTACCTCTAATTTACATAATTTTTATTTGTTCTTAGGAATAAGCAGACCAATTGGCTGCGGTTTGGTTGTTTACATAATTTTAATTCATTTATTTAATAATAGCCCTACAGGCTAACAGTTTCTATTCTTCCTTTTATCAATTAGTTGTCTTAATTCTGGAAATAGCATATTACCATCTCCTTTCCACTATTGATCTTGTAAACCAGTAGGTGTTTCCAACCTCTTTTTGTTTACATAAATTATTATAACGCAGACTGATTTCTTTGTCAACACTTTTTT
The DNA here is from genome assembly GCF_041432125.1 of Streptococcus sp. 20925_1_77. Lineage (NCBI taxonomy): Bacteria > Bacillati > Bacillota > Bacilli > Lactobacillales > Streptococcaceae > Streptococcus > Streptococcus sp. 20925_1_77. The sequence goes on along the minus strand of NZ_JAPVZB010000008.1, from coordinate 50,221 downwards.
ACATAATTTTTTAAATTTATTAAAAAAATCTGGATGTTACTCCAGATTCCATATTTAAATGGAAGTTCTTGGCTAGATAGATTTAAATTTCCCAGCTTTTTCTTGAATAGCTGTCTGTACATTTTTAGCAAATTGCCCCACCATGGATTGGTCCAGTTGCTTTCCGACTACCTGTACGTCTTCTTCAGCTACTGTTGCAATTACAGTCAATTCATCATTGAAGCGTTTCTCGACTCCTGCCTTGCAGGTCAATAAAATGGGGGCATAGACAACCCGTATTAATTCTTTTTCAAGTTTCTTTCTGCTTTCGATGATCCTCATCTTATCTTTCATATCTAAATCAAAGAAATCTTTGACAGGACTATCACCCATACTTCCTCCTCTTCTATACTATGAAACTTTATCTTGTGCAATTTCCTCTTCCAACTGGCATCTCTCTTTACGGTAGGATTGCCATAAATTCTCTTCTTCAGTATCGATCTGTTTTATGGCTACTTGCGCTGCATCTCTAGCTTCGAGATCATACTCTTCTATACAGCGATGAAGGGACTCCCATGCACAACTGCTATCAACCTCCTGCTTTTGTAAAAAGGAAGCTGCCATCGCATACTCTTCTTCCAACATCCGGGTAAAGAGCTGCTGTTTTCTTTCCACCAAGCAACGCTTTTCATCGAGCTCCAAGCGCGCTTTTTGAAATTCTCTTTCCAAGTGATCTAGTTGCTTTTCCCTTTTCGAAGGAGTAGATGACATTAATAAGCTAGTTGTTCCCACTGGTTCATTTCTCCTGCAATTTTTTGATCTTTCGTTTTTAAGAGCTCAATTCCTGCATTCACTTGCTCGTTTAAAGTATGAAATTCATTCGACAAGGACTGATACGCAGCCAAACGGTTGTCGAACCTTTCTCTTACTTCAGTGACAACTGTTTGCCTTGTTGCACCAGCCTGTGCATAGGCCTCTTCTACTTCTGCAAGATTGAGAATGAAGCCTTTCGGAACGGTCTGTAATACTTTCTCCAAAGCTTCTAAATCTGTATCCAGTTGTACCTTAGATTTCTGAGCTTGCTCCAGCCCTTCATCCACTACTCGAATCAGCTCATCAGAAGCCAAGCGCGCCTGCAAAGCATCAAGATAAATCCGTTCACTTGAGCTCAGTCCACCACCTGTTTTTTGCAATTTATCCTTTAGGCGATAGTAAACCTTCATCCGCTCTTCAATGATTTCCTTCCGAGTGATGGCTTCCGTTCCCTTTTCAAGAACCAAATTCCCATCCTTATCATAGATATAACCATGCATCATGTGCTGCAAGCCGGTATTTTTCAAATTCTTCGTTTTGAGGTGCTTGACAATCCCACTGGATTCCTTGCTTCCAGAATCCTGATAGCCCAAGCTAACCAAATCTTTATGGTCAATGTGGTTGTAGATTTTGTACTTCAGCGAATCTATACGCACTTTTTGCTCGGGTGTTAAGATAGGATAGGCATTAGGGCCATTGTATAGATGGACGGTCCCAATATGAGAAGCTTCCTCTTCCGTCAAACAAGCAAGCGCATACTGAATATTCATAGACCCCAGAGAGTGACCGTATAGATCTATCTTGGCATTGGGGTATTTTCGGATCACCTCTTTCAAATGAGCTGCAGCATCTTTAAATTGCGGAGGTGGGAAAGTACCGTTTTCGTCATTGTATTTTTTTAAAAAAGCAGCTCCCATTAAAGTAGGAAATCTAACCTGTTCTTCGGCTGTCCTTTCTGCAAAAAATCCGACCATATCTGATGCTTTTTCCTGTACGAAATTGCTGAAAGGATTGTCCATCGCTTTTTGTATGAATCTACCTAAGGGAGTGGCCTCCGGTGGAAGATTAACTGATGTAGGAATAATTGCATCTTCAAGAGCTTCTACAGCATTGTTAAAACCATCTTTAGCCTTATCTCGCGCATAATTCTTCGCATATTCGGTTGCATACTCGCTCGCACCACCAGGGTTCAAAATATTGGAAGCTGCCGGCAAATCTGTCTTTACCCAATCCGTAAACGTATCATGGAGTAATTTTTGTGTACTTATTTCAGTTTCAGATCCCTTCATCAAGACTGTCACGTCATGGATCTGGGCGCGCGCATCATCTGAAGCAGTATAGGGGACTGGATCTTGTTCAACACCCTTGCCACTATCCGTCAGTACGAAGACCTGTTCTTCATTGCCATTTATACTATCATAAATGTGAGAAACATTGCCAACATATTCACTACCTTCTTTAATTTTTTGATTTTTTCCTAATTTTAATGATCTATATTCAATTAATGATGCTTCTACATGCTGTCTGTCTGAAAAATTTGTGTTATTTACCATATTCATCTCCCCTCAGTAAACGACTTAACTCTGCAGAAATACCATAACTTCCAGCCTCAAATTCTCCCGAATCTTCCATATGAACAGTAGTATCAATAGTTAGTTTTTCATCATTATTGACTTCCAAATATACATTCATACCACCCATTGGATTGTATTCCAATTGATTTTTCAAGATTTTATACGAGTGTATTTTCCCCTGCGGAGTTAATGCTTCAGGATCAATATCCTTTAACATATTCTCAATCGCTACCTTCATCTTCTTACTCTCTGCGATTTGAATCATTTCTTGTTTCTTGGCAGATTGTCCATTTAAAAAGCTACATCCCCCTAAGCTCAGGCTAAATACTACCATTATCAACACAATAAATTTACTTTTTTTCATCTTCTTCCCATTCTTTCTTCAGGTTTCTTAGAATTTATTATACAAAATTCTATTCATACCTGAAATGTTACTTTTGTTAAAAAATGTTGCCAAATCGTTACAAGCACTAGCTATTAATGTAACATATTGGTTTTGATACAGAAATGTTTCTATTTACCTATATTAGGGGTATTTACCTAAATGAGTTTATTTCCCAGTCTCTTCTGCTTTACTTAACAGATCATCTAATTTTGCTGAAATACCGTAACTACCTGCTTCAAACTGTCCTGAATCTTCCATTTGAATAGTCGTATCGATCGTTAACTTTTTATCGCCATTGATAACGAGATAGACATTCATGCCTCCCATTGGGTTGTATTCCAATTTACCTTTTATCAGGGTATAGGAGTGAATGACTCCTTCTGAAGTGAAAGCTTTCGGATCGATACTGATTAACAAGTGTTTTATCGCTCGCTCCATTTTCGTGCTTTCTGCAATCTGAATCATTTCCCTTCTCTCAGCAGCTTTATCCGTAAAAAGACTGCAACCTCCTAGAAACATAGTCAGTAAGAATAGTAGTACAAATCGTTGTTTTTTATCAGTCATATTTCCCTCTCACTTATATTATTCGTAATGATTTTTAAAAAATGAGCTAAATTTTAAAATTTTTTCCAGAATCCAAAAAACACACCCTACATAGGTGTGTCTCTTGTTAAATCATGTATTCGACGCTATAAGTAGCATCAGATAAAATCCGTGAAAGGAATTGTTTGGTCCGTTCTTCCTTTGGACTATTGAAGAATTCATGGGGTTCGTTTTCTTCGATGATGTGTCCGCCGTCCATAAAGATAACGTGGTTGGCCACATCACGCGCAAAGCCCATCTCATGGGTTACGACAACCATGGTCACTCCTTCTTGGGCTAGCTGTTTCATGACATCTAAGACATCCCCAACCAATTCTGGGTCTAACGCTGAAGTCGGCTCGTCCAGCAAGATCACGTCTGGTTTTACTGCGATAGCACGTGCGATTCCGATCCGCTGCTGCTGACCACCTGACAATTGAGAAGGATAGTAATCCTTGTAAGCGAGGAGACCAACTTTTTCAAGGGCGGATTCTGCCCGTTGGATGGCTTCTTCTTTTGGAATCTTACGAGCTACAATCAATCCTTCCAAGATATTTTCAAGTGCTGTTTTGTTGGCAAATAGATTGTAATGCTGAAAAACAAAGGCTGTCTTTTGACGAATTTCTAAAATTTCCTTTTTGCTGAGTTTTGAGAGGTCATATGCTTTTCCACCTAGGGTTAGGTGGCCTGTATCTGCCTTTTCTAAGTGATTGAGGCAGCGAAGGAAGGTTGTTTTTCCTGATCCAGATGGACCCAAAATAACGACGACATCCCCTTGGTTGACCTTGAGATTAACATCTACCAGGACTTGGTGGTCCTTAAATTTTTTCGATACGTGTTCTACTTCTAACATCTTCTTATTTCTCCTTCTTCTATGCGAGTGTCAGGCGTTTTTCCAAGAGGTTGAATCCCCACTGAATCACCCCACAAATGATAATATAAAGAATAAAAATCACGAGATAGGATTCAAAATATTGATAACCATAAGAGGCTTCGACCTTGGCAATGGCGGTGATATCCTTGATCGTCATGACAAAGACAAGGGAAGTTCCTTTGACCAAGTTGATGACCAGGTTACACAAATTAGGAAGGGCTGAACGCAAGGCTTGAGGAAAAACAATTCGGATATAAGCTTGGCGGTTGGTCAAACCAATGGCTTGCGCTGCTTCTAGCTGGCCCTTATCCACAGTCAGAATAGCTGACCGGAGAATTTCTGCAAGACTCCCCGTTGTCATCAAGCTAAAGATGATAAAGGCATAGTAAATGGGATTGATCTCAAAGACATTAAAGTGACTGCCTATGCTCTTAAAAAAGCTATTCAAGAGGCTAGGAAAGAGACTATAAAAGAAGAGAATCAAGAGAATCGGAGGCGTCGCGCGAATAAAGGCTAAGTAAACCACTGAGAAACTGCGAACCCCTTTGACCTTGTAGATCTGACCGAGCGCCAAAAAGAGGGCTGGAAAAAAACTCAAGAGAATCGATACGACCATGATCAGAAGGGTCACTGGAACACCACCCAAGGTGGCTAGAAATGTTTTACTAATAAAATTGAAATCCATAAGCTACCTTTCTGTTACGCTGAGTCGTTTTTCAAGCAATTGAGCGGAGAAGGAGATCACAAGGGCAATCGCCCAGTAGATCACTGCTACAGCTGTATAAGTCTCGAGGGAATAATTCCCAAGATTGCGGCTGATCAAGTTATTTCCTGCTCCCATGATATCGATAAAGCCAATGGTGTAAGCCAAAGCGGCATCGCGCATGAGGTTCAAGATGGCAGTTGTCATATTTGGAAGAGCCACGCGAAAGGCTTGAGGAAGGACAATCCGCCAAATGGTTTGAGCCGGCGTCAAGCCAATACTCAAGCCCGCTTCCATCTGACCTTTTGGAATGGCCAAATAGGCTGCCTTGAAGACCTCAGAGATCATCGCAGCAAAGAGAAGAAACATGGCAACAAGGACAAAGACAAACTTGGACCAGTGGTCAATGTCAATGCCCAACCACCAGTTCAAAAATTGGGGCAGTCCATAAAAGACCAAAAAGAGCAAGACAATCGGAGGGGTACAACGCAAGGTAAAGACATAACCTTTTGCCAGACCTGCTCCTACCTTATCTTCTGATACTTGTGCCCAGGTCAAAACCAAGCCAAATGCAGAACCGAGAACCGTCGTTAAAACCATCAAAGCTAGGGTCGCTGGTAGAGCTTGGACCAAGGTTGGAAGAAATGACCAAACCTTGGAAATGTCGTATGAGACCATGTTTCTTTTCCTTTCTGTATCCGGATAGAAATAAGGAAGCTGGGGCTATGCGCACCCAGTTCCATCTTATTTCTCTTTATCTACATAACTGAAGACATCTTCACCGAAATATTTTTTCGACAATTTAGCAAGTGTCCCATCTTTTTCCAATTCTTTGATAGCCTTGCTGTATGCTTCCGCAAATTTTTCGTTTTTCTTATCCTTATGGATCAATGGGTAAGTTGGAATTCCTTTGTAGGCAAACCAGCTAAGTTTGTCCGCATATTGGTGGTAAGAACCATCTTTATCTGTGACAGCTTTTTCAAAGGAAAGTTTGATGTCAAAGAAGGCATCGTAACGTCCTTCAAGAACCCAAGCATAAGCATCTGCGACTTTGAAAGATTCCGCAGCTGTTAATTCGATTTGTTGGTCCTTATGCTTTTCATTGTATTCTTTAATAACATTCCATTGTGCATTTTGTGGTGAAATTGGAACCAATTTTCCTTTTTCTTTAGCGAAGTCATCGATGTTCTTGTATTTATTCGCATCTTCTTTCCGGACGGTAAATCCGATGATACTTGCACCGATTGGTTCTTTTGGAATGATAAATTTCTTGGCACGTTCTTCGGTATACCAAGCTCCTTTGGTTCCGATATCGTATTTACCAGATTCTAGACCGATCAAGAGATCGTCATCACTTGTTCCAGTGTACTCAAACTTGTAGTCTGGTAGTTTTTCGTCAATGGCTTTGAGAACGGCTACTTCATAGCCATCTGATTCTCCTTTTTCATCAACGAAATCATACGGTACATAGTTTTGAGTGTGGGCTACTTTCAAGGTTGTTACCTTGTTAGATCCTGTTGAGCCTTTGCTGTCGTTTGCATGGTTCAAGCTCCGTCCAAGAATGGTTGCACCTGCAATGGCAAGAACTGCCACCCCACCGATAATCCATGTTTTTTTACTCATACTTTGTTCTCCCTTTTTCTATTTTCCTTATTCTGCTGCAGCTTCACGAACCCATTCGATTCGTTCTTCATCAATGTCACTTGGAATCGTACAATCGGCACCAATGACCAAGCCTGTGGTTCCTGTTTCTGCGATGATGCGTTTGGTTTCTGCTTGGATCGCAACCTTGTCTCCTGTGTAGAGAAGACCATTTTTGCCATTTTCAAAACCACCAAGAACCGTGCGTCCACCGAAGATTTCGCGTCCTTCTGCTAGGCTGATGCCTTCTGGTCCGACTGCCCAGTTAATGACTTGGGCTGGGTAGTCTGTGAAGAGATGGATATCATTGCGGGCTCCTTCGTAGCCACAGATATGAAGAATATTTACGCCACCGGCTTCATTGGCTGCCTCTAAGACATGGAGTTCACTCGGTGCAATAATGTTTTTATAAACTTCTTGTGTAACTCGCGCATCTTGGATACTTTGAACACTGAGGTAGATCCCGTCTGCTCCTGCTTCTTTAATAATTCGTTGGCTCAAACTTGCAATGTCTTGGCCAATTGTATCCAATACTTTTTTAAGAGTTGCTGCATCTTGATCGATGAAGTTTGCGATCAAGTCATCTCCTCCTGAAACTTCTCCGACCAACCATTTGAAGTAGGTCACCGGAGCAAAGATATTGTAGATAGCCACAATGTCTTCTTCAAAACCGGCACGGATTTTTTTAACCAGCTCTACTTGCTCTGTGATCCATGGATGATCTGCTCCGAGTGGTTCAATCCCTGCTAAGTCAGAGATATTTTCAAGGCCTTTGTGAATGGCTGGGTTTGGATAAGCAAAGTAACCATCACTCATGAGTTTGACAAAGTCTGGTTTGACCTTGTGAAGGAAGTTTTTATGGCCATTGAGGTTTTTTTCAATAATTTCCGGATTAGAAAATCCTTTCAACCATTCTTCTTCTGTTGTAAAATGATGCCAAAATCCAACTGGCACACGGTCAACTGCTTCTCCTTTGAAAGCTTTTAACACTAATTCTCTTTTTGATGACATGTTCTTACCTCGTTCTATCTTTTCTTGTTTGTTATCTTATCACTTCAATGATGCTTTGACTAATATATATTTTTTATCAAGCTCTTCATCTTTTTTTATCACTGATCTTCGAGAAGAAGAATTCCTGCTAGATCAGACGGGCGAAGGAGGGAGAGACTATGGGCTGGAATTTTCTCCAGTCTTGCCATATCTGGATCTTTCTTTGCTTTCCCCTGACTACTTGCAAGAGCGACTTTACTAAGCCCTAAAAGCAAAAACAAAACGGTTACCAGGATGCACCATCCACTGATCTTTTTCATCTCCCTCTCCTTTCTTCTTACAATACAGCTGCTTGACGCACCCAATCTAAGCGTTCCAATTGGAAATCATCTGGTACGGTACAGTCTGCTCCAAGGATCAAACCACGACTTCCGGCTTCAGCCACCAAGCGACGCGTTTCTTGCTCAATAGCTTCTCGTTCCCCTTGATAGAGCAAGCCTTTTTTGCCATTGACAAAGCCACCCAAAACGGCACGATCGCCGAAAAGTTTACGACCTGCGGCTAGGCTAAGGCCTTCATGATGGGTCGCCCAGTTAATGACTTGAGCTGGATAATCCTTGAAGAGCTCCACTTCATTGCTGGCCCCTTCAAAACCACAGATATGAAGGATATTGATGCCTCCAGCTTCATTGGCTGCTTCTAGGACAGCGATGCTGCTAGGCTCAATGAACTTGCGGTATTCTTCATCTGTCACACGCTCATCTTGGATCTGCTGGGTTGAAAAGTAAATACCTTCAATACCTGCTTCTTGGATCAAGCGACGACTTAAAGTAGCGATGTCTCCTGCAATCACGTCAAGGACATGAGCTAAAGTTTCTGGATCTTCCTTGATAAAGTCTGCAATCACTTGGTCTCCACGAGATTGATCCGTACGGAACCAGCGTTTCAAATAAGAAATGGGCGAGAAGATATTGTAGAAAGAAGCAATCTCTTCATGGAAATGAGAACAAATTTCCTTGACCACCTCGATTTGTTTTTCAATCCATGGATGATGCTCTCCAATCGGTTGAATATCCTTCAATTCTCGGATCGATCTGATCTCTCTCGAATAAAGAGCACTCGGATAGCGGAAGAAGCCATCACTCATGATCTTGACAAAATCAGGTGAAATTTCTTCTACATAGTGTTGGTGGCCCTTAATACTTTTTGCTACTACAGCCGGATTGTCTAGACCCAATTCTTTTTCTTCTTGGGTCACATAATGGAGCCAAAATCCTACAGGGATTCGTTCTACTGTTTCGCCTCGAATGGCACGAAGAACCAATTCTTTTTTACTCATACTGTGAATCCTCCTCAATATTTCTCCAATAGAAAGGCTAACTGCTTTCCTTCTGGAATTTGTAACCATGATATCACCTCGAAAAGTAGCTGACTAATATATTTTCCCTATCAAGGCCTTAAAATTTCTTTATTAAAAAAGGTATCAAAAAAACGCAAGTCCTTGAAAATAGGGACTTGCGGGTATCTTTCTTTATTCTTTCATTTTAGAAGAAAAGGGATGCTTTGATCTTTTCTTGATCCGGTTATAGCAGAAAACTATATCCCTTCTTTTAAAGGAAAATATAGCATATGTTGAGGCGAAGAAACCTTTCATAGCAGCGTTTTTCCTTCTTTTTTCTTTTCACCGATTCCTAGACACCTTCTTCTCTTTCTTGTCAGGCAAGATTGAAAGGAGTATAATTTTTATAGAATAATTTTAAGGAGTGTACGGTTTATGAAAACAACAAAAACCACCTTTACCATCGTTTCTGCTCTTGCTTCTGTCATTTTACTGACGAGTTGTGGAAGCAACACCAACAAAACGCAAGAGACAAAAGCAAGCAGCACTAAAAATCAGGTGACGATGACCTATGATCAACAGCGCTCACAAGAAAATACCATGTCTGTCCTTTGGTACCAAAAGGCAGCTGAAACTAAGGCTTTGTATTTACAAGGCTACAATGTCGCTACTGACCGTTTGAAAGAGATCCTCCAAACTCCTTCTGATAAGCCTTATTCCATCGTCTTGGATTTGGACGAAACTGTTTTAGACAACAGCCCTTACCAAGTTCAAAACGTCAAAGATGGTACGGCCTTCAATCCTAAAGATTGGGATGTTTGGGTGAAAAAAGCAGCCGCAAAAGCGGTGCCAGGTGCCAAAGATTTCCTTCAATATGCGGATCAAAACGGGGTTCAAATCTACTACATTTCTGACCGTACAACCTCTCAAGTAGATGATACCATTAAGAACCTTGAAAAAGAAGGCATTCCTGTTCAAGGACGTGACCACCTCATGTTCTTAGAAGATGGCGTCAAATCAAAAGAAGGCCGTCGCCAAACTGTACAAGAAAAGACCAATCTTGTCTTGCTCTTTGGGGACAACCTGGTTGACTTTGCAGACTTCTCTAAGACCTCTGAAGCTGATCGCGACAAGAAATTGGACGAATTGCAAAAAGAATTTGGTGAAAAATTCATCATCTTCCCAAATCCAATGTATGGATCATGGGAATCTGCTGTTTACCAAGGTAAAAAACTAGATGCCAAGGGACAAACAGAAGAACGCCTCAAAGCCTTGCAAGGTTTTGATAAATAAAGCAAACATCCTCGCTAGGAAAAACCTAACGAGGATGTTTTTTTCTATATGGATAATTTTATTCAACTGTTACAGACTTAGCAAGGTTCCGTGGTTTATCAACATCGAGCCCACGATGAAGGGTTGCAAAGTAGGCAATCAATTGGGTTGGCACCACCATTGAGATTGGAGAGAGGTAAGGGTGAACTGCTGTCAAGACCAAATCATCTGTCTCTTTAGCGACATTTTCTTCTGCAATGGTTAAAACATGAGCCCCACGTGCTGCCACTTCTTGGATGTTTCCACGTGTGTGGCTGGCTAGGACTGGATCAGACAAGAGAGCGATGACCGGTGTACCCTCTTCGATCAGAGCGATAGTACCGTGTTTCAACTCACCCGCAGCGAAGCCTTCACATTGGATGTAAGAAATTTCTTTTAATTTCAGACTGGCTTCCATAGCAACATAGTAGTCTTGGCCACGTCCGATATAGAAAGCATTGCGGGCTGTTTCCAACAAGCCACGAACTTTTTCATCGATGACTTCTTTTTCTGAAAGGGTTGATTCGATCGATTGGGCAACGATAGACAATTCGTGCACCAAATCAAAGGCTTTGGCCTTCTCATTGCCATTGGCTTCCCCAACAGCTTTAGCAAGAAAGGCAAGGGCTGCGATTTGAGCCGTATAAGCCTTAGTAGAAGCTACCGCAATTTCAGGACCAGCATGGAGCAACATGGTCATGTCTGCTTCACGTGAAAGAGTTGAACCTGGAACATTGGTCACTGTCAAGCTTGGAATGCCCATTTCATTTGCTTTGACCAATACTTGGCGGCTATCAGCTGTTTCGCCAGATTGGCTGATAAAGATGAAGAGTGGTTTCTTGCTAAGAAGTGGCATACCATACCCCCACTCAGATGAAATACCGAGTTCTACTGGAGTATCTGTCAACTCTTCCAACATTTTTTTAGACGCAAATCCAGCATGGTAAGAGGTACCAGCCGCAAGGATATAGATGCGGTCTGCTTCTTGAACAGCCTTGATAATAGCTGGATCTACCACCACTTGTCCAGATTCATCTGTATAGGCTTGGATCAACTTACGCATGACAGTTGGTTGCTCATCGATTTCCTTGAGCATGTAGTATGGGTAAGTCCCTTTTCCAATATCAGAAAGGTCGAGTTCAGCCGTGTAGCTAGCCCGTTCTTTGACGTTGCCATCATAGTCTTGCACTTCAACGCTGTCAGCCTTGACAATGACCAACTCTTGGTCATGGATTTCCATGTATTGGTTGGTTTCACGAATCATGGCCATGGCATCAGAACAGACCATATTGTAACCATCGCCAAGACCGATCAAGAGTGGTGATTTATTTTTTGCCACATAGATGGTGCTTGGATCTTCCGCATCCATCAAAGCAAAAGCATAGGCCCCACGGATGATGTGGAGGGCTTTTTTGAAGGCTTCGAGCGTAGACAAGCCATCTTCTTCAGCAAATTTTCCGATCAAGTGGGCTGCGATTTCTGTATCTGTTTGCCCCTTGAAATGGTGACCGGCTAGGTATTCTTCCTTGATTTCAAGGTAGTTTTCAATCACCCCATTGTGGACCAAAACAAAGCGACCTGTTTCAGAGCGGTGTGGGTGAGCATTGTCCTCAGTTGGTTTTCCATGAGTGGCCCAACGGGTATGTCCAATCCCAGCTGTCCCTTCGACACCTTCTGCCTTAGATGACAATTCTGCAATACGGCCAACTGCCTTTACCAATTGGCTCTTGCCTTCACTAGCCAGAAAAACACCCGCAGAGTCATAGCCTCGGTATTCGAGTTTTTCAAGTCCTTGAATCAAAATATCAGTAGCATTTGTATTTCCTACAACACCAACGATTCCGCACATAGTTTTTACGATATAGCCTTGCTATACTTTCCCCTTTACTTAGTCAAACGACCCATGGTCGATTTCTCAGTTACTTTGAAATTGGTCTAGTCTAATTTGACCAAAAAGCAACCAGCGGAGTCAGTATACAATGCTTCTTCCAGTTTGTCAACTAGGAAATTCAAGAAAATTGGTCTAGTTAAGGAGGGGTTAAGAAAAACCTATCAACATCTTGGTTGATAGGTTGCTTTTTCTACTCTTCAAATCCATTCTGCTGGCTCAACTTACGGAACCAATGACCAGATTTTTTGAGGGTTCGTTTTTGACTTTCGAGGTCCAACTCAACCAAGCCATAGCGGTTCTTGTAGCCATTGAGCCATGACCAGCAGTCAATAAAGGTCCAGATCAAATAACCTTTACAGTTGGCACCATCTTGAATAGCCCGGTGAAGCTCACGAAGATGGTCTTTGACAAAGTCAATCCGGTAGTCGTCTTGGATCACTCCATCCTTGCGGAATTTTTCCTCTCCTTCAACCCCCATTCCATTTTCTGTCAGGATCCACTCGATATTGCCATAGTTTTCCTTGATATTTTGGGCAATGTCATACAAACCTTGCTCATAGATTTCCCAACCTCGGTGGGGATTGATCTTGCGCCCTGGCATGACATAGGGTTCATAAAATTGTTCAAAGAGTAAGGGAGATGCTGGATTTGGAGCATAACGAGGAGCTGCCACACGGAGTGGTTGGTAATAGTTAACACCTAGATAGTCGACGGTATTTTCCTCCATCAAGCGCAACTCAAAGGGATCATAATCTGGCAAGAGATCAAGCTCCCGCAAGATCTTCACTAATTCTTGAGGATAATGGCCAAGAACAGAAGGATCTAAAAAAGATTTGGCTTGGAAGAGCTCGGCGATACGAGCGGCTTTAACATCTTCTGGATGCTGGCTCCGAGGGTAGGCTGGTGTCAGATTGAGCACAATCCCGATCCGGGAATTGGGATCCACCTCGTGACAGGCCTTGACCGCTAGAGAGCTTGCTAACTGGGTGTGGTAGGCTACTTTTACAGCTGCAGCTGCATCTACCTTATGAGGAAAATGGGCATCATAAAAATAACCAAACTCCACAGGGACAATGGGTTCATTAAAAGTGATCCACTGGTCGACCAGATCCCCATAGGTCTTGAAACAAAAACGCGCATATTCTTGATAAGCATAGGCGGTTTCCTTGTTTTCCCAACCATCGCCCTGCTTTTGGAGAGCCATCGGCAAATCAAAATGATAGAGGTTGACCAAGAGGTGAATCCCTTTTTCCTTAATCTTTTCAAAGACACGACGGTAGAAATCGACACCCGCTTGATTGATCTCCCCTCGGCCTTCTGGGAAAATGCGGGACCACTGAATAGACGTCCGAAAAGCTGTGTGACCGGTTTCTAACAAGAGATCCAGATCTTCTTCCCAGTGTTCATAAAAAGTGGATGTTTTCTCTGGTCCCTGCCCTTGATAAAAGCGATTGGGTTCGATCCTATACCAGTAATCCCAGAGATTGTCACCTTTTCCATCCTGATCTAGACGCCCTTCTGTCTGTGGACCCGAGGTCGAACTCCCCCATAAAAAATCCTTTGGAAATTGAAACATGTTCTAATCCTCCTCATTCTACTAGCTCTATTGTAGCGAATCCTCCCCCAAAACCTAGGCACAATTTACAGTCTTTCTTACGCAGATTAAAGAAAAAGCTCCCTTAGAAAAATTCCTAAGAGAGCTGGTCCTCATTATAAGTCATTCACAACATATTCAAAGAGTTTGTGGTCTGCTGGACTCTTGTCAAAACGCAGTTCCGGATGCCACTGAACGCCGAGAAAACGACTCTCATCTGTGGATTGAACCGCCTCTATGACGCCGTCTTTGGGATCCCGCGCGATTACTTCTAAGCCAGCTGCCAAGTCTTTGATACTTTGATGGTGAAAGGAATTTATGCGACTGGTCTTACCATAGATCTCTTGTAAAACCGTCTGATCCTTGGTCACCAGCTCTTGGCTGGTGTACTGACCTGGATTGTCCTGCCAATGGTGTTCAATGTCTTGATGCAGAGTTCCCCCTAGAGCGACATTGTAGAGTTGGGTCCCACGGCAAACGGTAAAGATCGCTTTTTTAGCCGCACGCGCTTCCTCAATCAAGGCCAACTCAAAAAGATCACGTTTTAAGAGGTAGTCGTCGCTATCAATGGTGATTTCTTCTCCATAAAACTTGGGCAAGACATTTTGACCACCAGTAATGATGAGCTTATCAATCATCGACATGTAGTGTTTGGCCATGTCCGCATCTCCAATTGGCAAGATCAAGGGAATTCCTCCCGCCTCTTTGACCGCTTCGACAAAACCAGTCGCCGCATAACTCATGTTCGCGTCTGGATCATCTGGGAAGGGTCTTTCATTTCCTGTAATTCCAATCACTGGCCTTTTTTTCATACTTGTTTCCATATACTTTCATTCGTTTTCAAGGCTTATTGTAACACAATTTTAAGCTAGACTCAATGGAGAGTTTTTGAAGAGAAGGCCTCTCCCTCTATAACAAAAGCTTGCTGAAAAGGGTTAAAATTGCTTCCTATCAAAAAATCCTCAAGTGCGAAGACTTGAGAATTGTTTGTTAATTTTTGATAAACCCTTCTTTTACCAAAAAGTCACGCGCTACTTGAGCAGCAGGCTTACCTTCTACTCCGACTTGGTAGTTCATCTGACTCATTTGGTCTGCTGTGATTTTACCCGCCAACTGATTGAGAATCCCTTCCAATTCAGGGTGTTTCTTAAGAAGAGTTTCTTTCATGAGGGGCGCCCCTTGATATGGCGGAAAGAGTTGCTTATCATCTTCAAGAACCACCAGGTCATAGCGAGCCAGCTCGGCATCCGTTGAGTAAGCATCTGTGATCTGGATGTCACCGGACTGGATCGCCTGGTAGCGAAGGGCTGGCTCCATGGTGGAGACTTGTAGATGAAGACCATAGACCTTCTGCAAACCCTTATTTCCGTCCTCTCGATCGTTAAACTCCAAGGTAAAGCCTGCCTTGAGTTGTCCTTCCACCTTTTTCAAATCTGAAATGGTCTTGAGGCCATACTCTTGGGCAATTTTCTTAGGCACCGCGACAGCATAGGTATTCTGATAAGCCATGGGTTTGAGCAAGGCCAGGTTGTCTTGTTTCTTGATCCCATCTCGAGCCGCTTGATAGACTGCTTCTGGATCATGGTCGACTTGCGGCGCCGGCTTGAGGAGACTTTCGGTCACAGTCCCTGTAAACTCTGGATAGATAGCGATATCCCCTTTTTTCAAGGCTTCATAGAGGAAGGTAGTCTTGCCAAAATTCGGTTTGACGGTCACTGTCATATCCGTATTTTTCTCGATCAAGATCTTATACATATTGGCGAGAATTTCAGGTTCAGGACCTAACTTCCCAGCAATGACCAGGTTTTCTTTCTTCGGTTTTGGAAGAAGACTTTGCGTATAAGAAGCTCCTAATCCAATCACCATCACAGCAAAGGCCGCAAAGATGGTCCTCAATTTAGCCTTTTCCATCCATTTGAGAAGAAGGTTAAAAGCAATGGCTAAGAAGGCAGAAGATAGGGCACCGATCAAAATCAGACTCGCATTATTGCGGTCAATCCCTAGAAGGATAAAGGAACCGAGTCCCCCTGCTCCAATCAAGGCAGCTAGGGTAGCCGTCCCGATAATCATCACAGCGGCCGTGCGAATCCCAGACATAATGACGGGCATGGCCAAGGGAATCTCGAACTTCTTGAGTCGCTCCCACTTGGTCATCCCAAAGGCGACCCCTGCTTCTTCAAGGCTTGGATCAATCCCTTGTAAACCAGTGATGGTATTTTGAAGGATGGGGAAAATGGCATAGATGACAAGAGCTGTTAAGGCCGGAAGCGTCCCGATTCCCATAATGGGAATGAAGAGGCCGAGAAGAGCCATGGAAGGAATGGTCTGGAAGATCCCAGCTAGCTGTAAGACCCAGTTGCTTGTTCTTTTGTGGATACTCAAATAAATAGCTAGAGGAACAGCTAGAAAAATCGCAAGGAGCAAGGTCAGTAATGACAGTTGCAAATGTTGCCCCAGTGCAGCGAGCCAGTCCCCAAAGCGTTCTTGAAAGGTTGCAAGTAGTTTAGACATGGTGAGCACCTCCAAATAGATCTGCGACAAAGTCGTTGGCTGGCTGGGCAAGAATGGTCTCAGAATCCGCTACTTGTACAATCTCTCCTTCTTGCAGTACTGCAATCCGGTCGCCTAATTTTAAAGCCTCGTCCGTATCATGGGTAACGAAGATGGTGGTCATACCAAACTCTTTGTGCAATTTTTTAGTCAAAGCCTGCAACTGCTTACGGGAGATGGCATCCAAGGCTGAAAAAGGTTCGTCCATCAATAGAATTTTTGGCTCTCCAATGATAGCTCGAATAATGCCAATCCGCTGTTGCTCCCCACCAGATAACTCGCTTGGTAACCGATGAGCATAGTCTGCCGCAGGAAGCCCCACCTTGGCCAAGAGTTCTTCTGTTTTCGAAGCGATTTGCTCCTTGCTCCAGCCCTTCATTTCAGGAATGAGAGCAATATTTTCCGCAACGGTCAAGTTAGGAAATAGGGCAATGGCTTGAAGCACATAGCCGGTACTGAGACGTAACTCCCGTTCATCATAGTCCTTGATACGTTTCCCATCCATATAGATATTGCCATCTGTCGGCTCCAAAAGACGGTTCACCATCTTGATCATGGTGGTCTTACCAGATCCTGAAGGACCCACTAGCACCATGAATTCTCCATTTTCAATGCGGAGATTGACATCTTTCAAAATGTCCTTTTCCGTGTAGCGCAGGGCTACATGTTTGTATTCAATCATGTTTTTCCTCAATAAGTTTTCTGTCTCTTAGAATATCCAATAAGCTACTTGCTGGATGCCCTAGGACTTTTTCGACATCTGTAGAAACCCCAGCTTGTTCTCCAGCTTTAATCGCTGTATAGGTGCTGACCCAGGCATCGTACTCCCATGTTTGTGCTGGCCATTTTTTCCGTGACTCATAAGCTTCTTCTACCGATTCATCCACATACGCGATGGTCTTACCGGTCTCTTTTGAGAGAAGCGCTACGATTTCCTCCATAGAAAGTTCCTCTGGTCCTGTTAGATTCAAGGTTTGATTTTTCCATTTCTTAGCATGTAAGAGAATCTCTGCTGCAACCCTAGATGTGTCCTTTCGGGCAACTGCTGAAACCTTCCCACTTCCTGCTGGACCACGAATCTCTCCATTTTCAAGCGCAATATCCATCAAGAAGTCCAAGTAAAAATTATCTCTCAAAAAAGTGTAGGTGAACCCTAACTCCTTGATATAGGCTTCCGTCTGGGCATGATCTCGAGACAAGGTAAAGCTTGCTTTTTCATCTGCTCCGTAAAAGGAGGTATAGACGATATGCTGCACCCCCGCTAGCTTTGCAGCATCTAAAAACTCCTTGTGCTCCTTGACACGCTCTGGATTTTCCCGAGCAGAGACCATCAACAAGGTATCGATACCCTTTAAGGCCTCAACCACCTCTAGAGTATTGGCATATACCATCTTACGGATTTCTGCAGACGCGTAGACTTTTGCCCGCTCTGGACTTCGTGCTAAGTGCACGGAAACCATTCCTTTCTTATCGACAAGATCAGCCATATAAGAGCCTAATTTCCCTGTTACACCTGTTATTCCAATCATAAGCATTTTCCCCTCTACTACAGTTCATTCTCTTTAGCTTTTAGATTGTCAATAATCCGCTCTTGATAGGCTTCAAATTCTCGGATTTCTTGATCAGAAAATCCTTGATAAAAAATCTCTCCCAGTTCTTTGCTGACACGGTCTCCAATTTCCTTTTGCGCCCAACCAAGGTCTGTCAAAGAAATATATTTTTTCCTTTTATCCTGCGTACAAGGTTGAATCGTGACCAGGCCTTGTTCTTCCAATTTCTTAACCATACTGGTCAATGTATTATTGGCTAGACCCGTCGCAAGAGCGATATCTGTCGCAGTAGCGCACCCCAACTCTTGCTTCCACAAAATCGTTAAAATTTTCCCTTGTTCACTTCTGTATTGAGCATCTGGTTCCTTGCTCAAGAGTTTTTGAAAAAGTCGCCCGTTCAATAAGCGTATCTGTAAAGCTTGGTAGCCCCCTTGCATCTTGTCCATTTTGTCTCCTTTTTATTTCTATATCGAAATATCAAAGTCATTGTACCACTGCCTATTACATCTGTCAACTGTTTCTATATAGAAATAACATTTTTTTCTAAGATACTCTTCAAAGAATTCTTGACGACCTCAAAATTGCCAGACTTTTTCTCTTTTTTCACAATTTTTCTTGGAAAAAGAGCAACATTTAAACTCCTTGTAGAACAACAATGAGTTTTACATCTGTTCACTGTAATCCAGAATGAAATTTGTTAAAAAGCCTCGGTAGCGTTCTTCCTACCGAAGCTTTTTTGATGAAAGAGATAAGGGTTAATGTCCTTTATGCTTGTCTCTTCGTTTTTGCTGTTTGCGTTCGAATTTCTCTTGTTTGAGCAATTGCTTTTGGACACTAGATTGATGTTTTGAAATCTTTTTCCTTTCCTCATACTGCAACTGCAATAGTTCTTTCGACTTGGAAGAAATTTTCTTCTTTACTTGTTTCTTCACAGCTCGCTGTAATCGTTTAGGATTCTTGATTTTTACATGTTGCTTAACTGTAGCTTCTGGACTAAAAGATAAATGAGTAAACTGAGTCTGTAACATCTCTAGAATTTCATCATCTTTTGGCTCCTGACCAAATGTCACACGACAAACTTGATAAGTTTCTCGATACACTTGTTCGAACAAACCATGCCAAAATCCATCTTCAAAATAAACTGTCAATCCAATTGAAATTGTTTCCACGACAGCACCTCCTTAAATCTATCCCTAAGAATGGACAACCAAGGAGGAAGGTTACTGATAGGCTTGCCTACGTCTGGACTACCAACCAGAACTGTGTTTTTATCTTAGTTGGGACTATTATAGCATATTTATAATCTTATGTTATTGCTTCTTCAAATACCTATCAAAAAAATGAATCGTAGCCAACCAAGAATCCTTACTCTCTTTCATCAATAAACGCCAATCTTTTCGATAACGATGATTTGGTTGATAAGCCACTGTCAACATGTGACCTGTTTCATAGTATTTTTTAAATGTAATGTGGTGTCCTTTATAATGTGAAACAATATCATCAATTGCTGACGAGGCATCCCATATTTCATCAACAGTACTTCCGAGCAATAAGATTGGTGAATGCATTTGGCCAATATCTATCCTAGCAGAGCAATCTTTAAGGAAGGATTTTTTTAAAAGTTTGCTGAACAGATAATCTCTAAGTCGAAACTTTTGATAGGGAAGTTCTCTTTGCAAATACGTCCAAGAAGAAGAATGGGAGTTCCATTTCCCTTCTATCCCTTCATACACCACATCAGAGGGTGAATTTAGTACCAAACATTGGACGTCATTAAAAATGCTCTCCTCAGCTAAAACTAACTCTGCTCCCTTAGAACGTCCATAGATTCCAATTCTTTCACTATCTACTTGATGATGCTGACGTAGATAATCCTTTGCTTCCACAAGGCACTCTAAAGGAATACGTTCCAAATGTTTTGGGAACCCCTCTAAACCAAAGTAGGCAACTGCTAGGCAAATATAACCTCTAGAAGATAGAAGCTGAGCTATATTCTGTGCCTTTTCAATCCTTCCTTCACTACCGCTCACAATAATCAATGCTGGTGCTTTTATTGCCTTTTTATCATAAAATAGTCTCCCTTGAAAATGTTTCCTGTAAATATCTTGATGACTAATTTGCGAACTCATGTAATGTCTTGTGAAAGTTCTCTCTGCGACGACAGTATTACCTTGTATAATTTTGATTTCCACAAAAAAGTGATCTAATAAAGGAATTTTAGAAAGAGAGTTTGGAAGTTTCTTTTTCCTATTGGTCAAGGGCTTGGCATTGGCTTGGCATTAAAGAATAACCCCATTGTTGCAATATCTTCATAAGAGCCAGAACAAGATGGAGTTTGTGAAATATCAATAATACCATTCTTATCTGATACAAAAGTCGCTGTTGATTTCCATAAAACATCATGAGCTAAAAGCATAGGAGCATTGATACAATAATAATCAGATAAATACATTTCGACTCGATAGGTTTCTCTTGGTTTTAAGCCATCGATGACAATATTAAAAGATTCGTCTGCTAAATCAGACTCTGAGATCAGTTCAATTTGTATATTCATATCTTCCTCTTTTTGTTAATATAATTAACAATATAGTTTTAAAATTACCGTGATTTTTACCACGGCAATTCTTGCCATACCTGTTCAACATCATCCATCAGTTTCATAACCATTTGAAGATCCTCCTCACTATAGTTTCTTAAAACTGAAAAAATGGCCTTTTCAATATGTTCTTGCTGCTCTTTATGGATATTAAAAACTTCAACACCTTTTTTGGATAATATCAGATATTTATTTTTTTCATTATCCGGTGCAAATTCAAAAGTAACGAGGTCTTTCTTAGTTAAACGTCTAACACTCTGAGTAATGGCACTCCTAGATACTTCAAGTAACTCAGATAATTTCACTAGATTCACAGGCTGATTGCGACCTATCAGGTCGATCAAATGGACTTCATTAATAGTGATTGATTTATCAATACTGTTCCTATGCTGAGCTTTTTTCAACTGTTCAAAAGCTAAAGCAAAGCTGTTAAAACGATTATTAAACTTATGCAGTTCTTTCTTATTCATAGCGCCTCTCTTTTGTTAATGATATTAACAAAAATACTATTTATTGTCAAGCTGAGCCTAAAAAGTCCTCCAGAGCTGAACTCTGAAGGATTTTTAAATTTATTTAACAACAATATTAACGAGTTTATTAGGGACACTAATCACTTTCACGATGTCCTTGCCATCGATCTCTGCCTTGACTTTTTCGTCAGCTAGAGCGATTTCTTGTAATTCTTCGCGTGAAAGATCCTTCGCAACCATGAGTTTAGCACGGACTTTACCTTTGATTTGAACGACGATTTCAATTTCGTCTTCAACCAGTTTGCTTTCGTCCCATGTTGGCCAAGCTACATAAGAGATAGACTCACCGGTTGCTGCGACTGTTTGCCAGAGTTCTTCTGCCAAGTGAGGCGCAAATGGGGCAATCAATTGGATAAAGCCTTTGGCATAGTCTACATAAAGTTTATCTTCCTTATTCGCTGCATTGACAAAGACCATGAGCTGAGCAATGGCAGTGTTGAATTTCATCGACTCGATTTGCTCAGTGACAGATTTAACGGTTTCGTTATACACCTTGTCAAGAGCGCCATTGTTTTCCGCAACGATTTCTTTACTTGTGATCAAACGGTACACACGGTCAAGGAATTTACGGCTTCCTTCCAGACCTTCTTCAGACCAAGCGATGGAAGCATCAAGTGGTCCCATGAACATTTCATAGACACGAAGGGTATCCGCACCGTATTGTTCCACCACATCGTCTGGGTTCACCACGTTCTTGAGGGATTTAGACATCTTGGCTGGCGCTTGCTCCAACTCTTCTCCCGTTTCCACATGGAAGAAAGAACCGTCACGTTTTTCAACCTTGTCAGTTGCCACAAGAGCTCCACGGTGATCACGGTAGCTAGTTCCCAAGATCATTCCTTGGTTAAAGAGTTTTTGGAATGGCTCTTTAGTCGGTACAACACCAAGGTCATAGAGGAATTTGTGCCAGAAACGAGCGTAAAGCAAGTGAAGCACAGCGTGTTCTGCACCACCCACGTAGATATCGACTGGCAACCATTGTTTGAGGAGATCCTCGTCAGCCAATTTTTCAGTGTTGTGTGGATCGATATAGCGGAGGTAGTACCAGCTTGAACCTGCCCATTGTGGCATCGTATTCGTCTCACGACGACCTTTGACTCCATCCTCACGAGTCACTTCCAGCCAGTCTGTCAAGTTGGCCAATGGGCTTTCCCCAGTACCTGAAGGGCGGATGTCCTTGGTCACTGGCAAGACAAGTGGGAGTTCACTTTCTGGAACAGCTGTCGAAGTCCCATCTTCCCAATGAATGATTGGGATTGGTTCACCCCAGTAACGTTGACGGCTAAAGAGCCAGTCGCGGAGACGGTAGGTCACCTTTTCTTGACCAAAGCCTTTTTCTTCTAGCCAAGACACGATTTTAGCAATCGCTTCTTCTTTGTTGAGACCGTTCAAGAAGTCAGAGTTGACGTGAAGGCCATCCTCCGTGTAAGCAGCTTCTGTTACGTTGCCACCTTCCAAGACTTCTACGATTGGAAGACCAAACTGTTTAGCAAATTCCCAGTCGCGCTCATCGTGGGCAGGTACGGCCATAACAGCACCTGTTCCGTAGCTAGCAAGAACATAGTCGGCAATCCAGATTGGAATTTCTTTACCATTGACAGGGTTGATAGCATAAGCACCAGTCCAAACCCCTGTTTTTTCCTTGGCAAGGTCTGTACGAGCCAAGTCTGATTTAAGGCTAGCTTGGTGTTTGTAGTCCGCTACAGCCTCAGCTTGTTCAGGTGTCGTGATGGCATCTACTAGTTCATGTTCAGGAGCCAAAACAGTGAAGGTCGCACCGAAAAGGGTATCCGGACGAGTTGTAAAGACGGTGAATTCCTTGTCAGTCCCTTTTACTTTGAAAGTAACGTTAGCACCAGTTGATTTACCAATCCAGTTGCGTTGCATGTCCTTGATAGACTCTGGCCAGTCAAGGTCATCCAAGTCGTTGAGCAAACGTTCCGCATAGGCAGTGATTTTAAGCATCCATTGGCGCATTGGTTTGCGGACAACTGGATAGCCACCACGCTCAGAGGTTCCATCTGGAAGAACTTCTTCGTTAGCGATAGCTGTTCCTAGTTCCTCAACCCAGTTTACTGGTACTTCAGCTTCATAAGCCAAACCTTTTTCGTAAAGCTTAGTGAAGATCCATTGCGTCCACTTGTAGTAGTTTGGATCTGTCGTATTGACTTCACGGTCCCAGTCGTAAGAGAAGCCAAGCGCATTGATTTGGCGTTTGAAGTTAGCGATGTTTTCTGCTGTGAATTCCGCTGGGTCATTCCCTGTATCCATAGCGTATTGCTCAGCAGGCAAACCAAAAGCATCCCAGCCCATTGGGTGAAGGACATTGTAACCTTGCGCACGTTTGAAACGGCTAAGGATATCTGTTGCTGTGTAGCCTTCTGGGTGTCCTACGTGAAGACCCGCTCCAGATGGATAAGGGAACATGTCCAATGCATAAAACTTAGGTTTTGAAGCATCCGTTCCTGTCTTAAAGGTGTGATGGTCAGCCCAGTATTTTTGCCACTTAGGCTCAATTTCTTTATGATTGTAAAAACTCATAGCGTCTCTCCAATTTTCGTGATGCTCCTATTATACCATTTTTAGGCGATTTTTAAAGGTTCAGACAAAGAAAACAGGTCCCATACGGGACCTGTCTTTCCTGTTTTCTTCAAGAAAAGTCTATTTCACATGCTTTTCAAGTTCTTCTTGCGCTTTTTTATTGGATTTTTCTTTTTCTTTCTTCCATTGATCACGCGCTTTGTCGTAGTCTTTAGCCGATACGACCTTGTCTTGAACTTCCAAATATTTATAGTTGAAGGATTGACCCTTGTGGCCTGTCCAAGCAAAGGCTGCGGAGTATGGTACAGTCTTACGAACGCCTGGAGAAGCTCCATCTGAATGGATCGGAATCAAGAGGGCACTATCGGTCAACCAAGCTTGAGCGGCAGCATATTTTTCGTAACGCTTGTTCACATCTTTGGTTTCATTGTGCGCATCTTCGATCAATTGATCGTATTCATCAAAACCAGCTGCTTTTGCGGCCGCATTATCCGTACCAGCATCGAATCCAAAGTAGGCATTGGCATTTTCGCCAGATTTACCACTAGTGATATCAATGTAAGAAGATGGGTCCGTATAGTCTGGTCCCCAACCCAAGTTATTGTTCAAATCCCAGTCTTGTTGCGATGCATTTTCAGCAAAGTAGGTAACCCGTTGCAGGTCATCATCTGAGATCATTTTCAGATCAATAACAATATTTTCTGCTCCTAAAGTTGACTCGATCGACTGTTTGAAGGATTGGGCTTGTTTGATTCCTTCTGTATAAGTTGAAGAAGTTGGAAGGTCCAAATGAATTGGGAATTCAACTCCTTGAGCCTGCAAATCTGCCTTAGCTTTGGCAAACTCTTCTTTGGCCTTGGTTGGATTGTAGAGGGTATCTTTTCCATCTGCGACAGAGACCCCTTTCCATTCATCCCCATAAGCTTCCAAGTCTTTTTCTACTGCATCCCCAAATTGTTGGCCATTGATTTGGACAAAGTTTGGTGGCGTAAAGGTATTACGGATGACCTTATTGGCAGCAGCTTCCCCGTTCGCCTGAGCTACATATGCCTTACGGTTGAAGGCAAACATAATGGCTTGACGGAAGTCTTTATTTAAAATTGCTTTCTTAGTTGAAGTCTTTTGAGCATCTGTGGTCTTGGCTGTAATTTCATAAGACTGACGGTCAATGTTGAAGGAAAGGTTGTAGGTTGAGGAACCTTGGTCACTAAAGACGATATCGTCTTTGTGCTTCTTCTCTACACTCTTATAGTTAGAGCCACTTGGGAAGACACGGGCAACCGTATAGTCGCCTTTATCAAATCCACGGATCAAGGATTCTGAATCTTGTCCATCATAATAGGTCAACTTGACTTTACTGATCTTGACATTATCCGCATCCCAATATGTTGGGTTCTTTTCCAAGGTCGCAGAAGATTTAGAAGTGATGGACTTGATCAAATAAGGACCGCAGTAGAGGATACTAGATGGAGAAGTTCCTTGACCATAGTCATCTCCTTTAGATTTCAGGAATTCTTCGTTAACCGGCATCAAGATCCCCATCGTAGTCTTAGAATTCCAGAAACTTTCCGGTTGGCTCAAGGTATATTGAACGGTATAATCATCAATAGCCTTTACTCCAACAGTTGAGAAATCAGATGTCTTCCCTGAAACATAATCATCCAAGCCTTTGACAGATTTTTGGACCAAGTAAATCGCTTGTGATTTCTTGTCTGCCGCGTGTTTGAGGCCTGTGACAAAGTCTTGGGCTTTGACTTCTCCATATTCTTCCCCTTCAGAAGTCATCCATTTGACCCCTTTACGGAGTTTATAAGTATAGGTCAAGCCATCCTTGGAAACAGTCCAGTCTTTAGCAAGCGATGGGATCAAGTTCCCGTACTTATCCACTTCCAACAAGCCATCTATCGCATTTCCTGTAAACTCGGAAGTCGATTTTTTATTGGAAATCGAGTAGTCTAAGGTATCCGGATCCTGGGTATAGACATAGCTAAATGTCTGACCACCAGAGCTACTAGATTTCCCTCCTGAGCAGGCTGCCAGTACACCAGCTGATAAAAGCAGAGCGCTGGTAGCTAAGAGTACCTTCCCTTTGTTCATATAAATCACCTCATTGTAAAAAATGTTATACTCAATTTAAATTATAGCACTTTCTAGGGAAATGTAAACGCTTTTACTGCGAAATTATCCTATTTTTCCTTTATTTTTTCAATTTCTACTTTTTCTAAAATTTTTTCAAGTTGAATCCCTGGCCTGTATGATATAATGGAATCTATGAATTATGTGAGACATTTACACAAACGACTAAAACGCAGCCTCTTGTCCCTCCTTGTAGGAGTCTTGACATTAGGCCCTATTTCCACTGCTTTTGCGGATGACATCTACCAGCAAGAAGATGTCATGAAAATCGCAGCTGATGCTGGACTGGTATTGGACGATTTTTACAAGCCTAAGGCTGACATCGTCATCGACGCCAATACTGGAGCCATTTTGTACGGAGACAATATCGACACGGTCCGGGACTCCGGAAGCATGGCCAAACTCATGAGTGCCTATGTGGTCTTTCGGGCCCTTAAGGAAGGCAAGATCAAATATGATACCGTGGTCACAGCAACAGAGGCTGATCAAGCTATTTCGGAAAACAATTTGTTAAGTAACTCACCTATTGTAGCTGGTGTGGACTATAAGGTATCTGAATTGATCAAGATGCTCTTTGTTCCATCTTCTAGCGCAGCTGTGATTATGCTCGCAAACGCTGTTACGGACAATGATCCCGATAAGTTTTTGGACTTAATGAATCAGTACGCACAAGAAATGGGGATGAGCCATACCAAATGGCACAATCCAAATGGGGCGATGATCTCGGTGCTTCAAGGCTACTACAACCCTCAGCGCTATGATGTCAATGCCAATAACGAAATCACAGCACGAGACATGTCTATTCTGGCTTATCACATCGTAAACGACCTGCCAGAAATGTTGGAATACACCAAGCAAGCTCACACCACCATCATGGAAGGAACCCCTTACGAGCAAAGCTACGATAATTACAACACTTCCCTCGAAGGTGGAAAGTTCGCCCTCAAAGGAACAGATGGACTCAAGACCGGATCCAGCCCGACTGCTGACTACAACTACACCGCGACAACCAAGCGTGGTAAACAGCGGATTATCGAAGTCATCCTAGGCGTTGGAAACTACGATGTCGAGATCGCCGAAAGCTACCGCAATCAAATCGGAAATACCTTAGCCGAGAAAATGTTTGCGGACTACCAGTATAAAAAAGTCCTTTCTGCAGGCCAACACACCATCGACGGGAAGACCATTCAACTGAAGCAAGACTTTTATGCAACCGTTAAAAAAGGTACGAATCCAGCAATTAAACTGGAAAACAACCGCCTGGTCGTCCAAAACGGCTTGCAACAGGTATCTCCAAGTATTAAAGCGGGAGTGGCCGTAAGTGAGTCTAAAACAACGACCTCTAGCAGTAAAAGCAAAGGACTCGATATCATGTGGCTCTTCTGCTTCCTGCCTGCCGGAATTTTATACCTGATCTTTAAACAAACCGATCCAAAAAGAAGAAAATAGAAAAAGAACTCCCATTACCATAAGGTATGGGAGTTCTTGGTTTGTCGACACAATGATTGAGAACGCTTCATTATTATTTGATATTTCTTATGATTTCTAATCCAATCAAAAATCCCAAAAGCTAGTTTCAGTAGGTTGAAACTTGGCTTTGGGGATTTTTATTTTTTTCACGAGCGATCAAGAAAATCAATCGCCTAACTGAAGTCGAGACTACTTCCTTTGGAAAAAAGATAAATCACTATCACGAAATTGAACTCGCCCTAAAAGCGTCGAGAAAAAGAGAGATTGACTGGTGGGCATGGCCTACATGGTCAATCTCCTATTTTCTTCTCGCTTTTTTACGGGCTTAGTATCTTAATTTACCAAATAATTACACGATCCTCTGGTGCGCGCCACATGCCATCTCCTTCTTTGACATCAAAGGTTTCAAAGAATTCGTCAAAGTTTGGCAATTGGACATTGGTACGGAGTTTTCCTGGTGCGTGGACATCAACACTTGCGAGGAGTTGCATGTACTCTGTCCGAGCTTTCATACGCCAGATGCGAGCAAAGTTGGTGAAGAATTCTTCTGCTGAGAAGTCTGCTTCTTTCTTCGCTGCTTCAAGGGCTGCAGCAATTCCTCCTAGATCTGCCACGTTTTCAGAAACGGTCAATTTCCCGTTAATCTTAGCACCGTAAGAGTCTTGCCCTTCAAACTGATCGATGACCTTTTGCGTGCGAGCGGTAAAGGCTTCGTAATCTTCTGGCTTCCACCAGTCTTTCAAGCTACCGTGCTCGTCAAAGGAAGCACCATTGGTGTCAAAGGCGTGGGAGATTTCATGGGCAATGACCGCACCGATTCCACCGTAGTTGGCTGATGATGATTGGTGAAGGTCATAGAATGGTGCTTGTAAAATCGCTGCTGGGAAGACGATTTGGTTTTGTTGCGGATCATAGTAGGCATTGACCATATTAGCTGGCATGTGCCACTCGCTTCGATCAACCGGTTGGTTCCACTTGCTCCAAGTATGGGCAATGGAAATTTCGTAAAGGGCTTGAGCATTTTCCACCAAGGTCTTGCTCTCGTCGATGATCTTCTTGGCGTATGTTTCTGGTAATTTTTCAGGGTAGCCGATATGCGGTGTGATGACATTGAGCTTGACAATAGCTTTTTCGCGAGTTTCAGGAGCGAGCCAGCCTGCTTTTTCCAGACGATCCTTGTAGACCTCAATCATGGTCGCTACTTTATGCTCTACGTCTGCTTTTGCTTCTGGTGAGAATTTTTCACCTGCATACCAGAGTCCAAGCGCTTGGCTATATGGTACTTCTGCTAATGACAAGGCCGCCTTTTCTTTTGGACGAGCTTCTGGAATACCCGAAATGGTCCGTCCATATTCACCAGCCAAGACACGAATTTCTTCGGTTAAGAATAAAGTCCAATCTAGGGCTGCACTGAGTTTCAATCTTGCATGAATAGTTTCCCAGTTGGCTGCTGAATAGAATGTTGGTGCGAATTCCTTCCAGAAACGCTCTTCTGGAACGATGATTTTATCTGGTGTTTGTCCGATCACTTCTGTAAAGAAAGTATCGAGTGGCAATTCTGGAACCAAGGCCTTGAAATCTGCCCACTTATAAGGATGGTAGAGTTTATTGTACTCGGATCTTTCTTCATTTGACAAGATATATTTGGCCAATTCTGCATCCGACGCAATGACCTTATCCAGGATATCTTTGATTTCTGCCTCTGAGAATTCAAATTTAGGTAAAAGTTTTTCCATCATTTGGCGCCAGATAGCCAGTAATTCTGGGCCTTTTTCGTTACCTTCTTCATAGTAGGTCGTATCTGGCAAGATATGAGCCGGCGCTTCTCCCCACAAGACATTCATTTGGGCATTCATATAGTCTGGTGACACGCTAAATGGCATGATATTTGGTTTGCCAGCTAGTTCATAGGCTCCCAGCTTGCTGGTATAGTCTTCAAAAGAAGACAAGGCCTTGATTTCATTGATCAAGGGCATGGCTGGTGCTACACCAGCTGCTTCCCGTGCATCAAAATCTGCCACCATTTTATGGTATTTGACAAAGTTTTGCAGAATGCTGTCTTCAGGTAGCTCTTCTCCTCGTTGCCATTTTCCAGTGATATCCAACATCAAGTTTTCGATATCTTGGATCAAGTCCATAAAACCACCAGTTGACGGTTTGTCATCAGGAATCACAGCTGTCTCAGCCCATTCCCCATTGACGTAATCATAAAAATCATCTTGTAAACGTACCATGATCTTCTCGCTTTCATTCTTTTCTAATAACCTTATCAAAAATAGGAACTTTTTTCAATGATTACAAGAGATTTAATCTAAATTATTTCAAAAATTAACTTGACTTAATTTTTTTATTCATGTATATTAATGGTAAAGGAGAAAAATCATGATTCAAATTGAACATCTAAGTGTTGCTTACCAGCAAACACTGGCCTTGGAGGATCTTTCCCTCACCATCCAGGGTCCAACCATCCTAGGCATTCTTGGCCCCAATGGGGCTGGAAAATCAACCCTAATCAAGGCCATGCTAGGACTTCTCCCTCATTCGGGAAGGGTCCTGCTCGATCAAAAAGATCTCGGCCAAGTTCTTCAACGAGTGGCCTACGTCGAACAGAAATCCGCTATTGATTTCCACTTCCCCATCACGGTGCGGGAGTGTGTCTCACTGGGTCTCTATCCCCATCTTTCGATCTTCAAGAGAAAAAGCAAAGAGGATCTCCAAAAGGTGGAAAATGCCTTGAAACTTGTCAATCTTCTTGATCTAGCGGATCGCCAGATCGGCCAGCTTTCAGGAGGGCAATTCCAACGGGTCCTGATCGCCCGCTGCTTGGTCCAAGAAGCAGATGTCATCTTTTTGGATGAGCCCTTCGCAGGGATTGACTCTGTCAGCGAAGACATCATTATGCAGACCCTTCAGACCTTGAAAAAAGAAGGCAAGACCATTCTGATCGTCCATCACGACCTCAGCAAGGTCCCAGCTTATTTCGACCAGGTCCTCCTCCTTCATCGCAAGCTGATTGCTTTTGGGAAAACAGAAGAAACCTTTACCAAGGAGAATCTTCACGCAGCCTATGGGCATGAACTCTTTATAGGAGGTGGCGTCGGATGATTACAGAATTTATCGATGGATTACAGCAATTCCACTTCTTACAGAATGCCCTGATCACAGCCATCGCCATCGGGATTGTCGCTGGAGCCGTTGGATGCTTCATTATTTTAAGAGGCATGTCTCTCATGGGAGACGCTATCTCACACGCAGTTCTTCCTGGTGTGGCTCTCTCCTTTATCCTGGGCATCAATTTCTTTATTGGCGCTATTGTCTTTGGCCTCCTGGCGTCCGTCCTTATCACCTATATCAAGAGCAACTCCATCATTAAGAGCGACACTGCAATTGGGATTACCTTTTCTTCTTTCCTCGCCTTAGGAGTCATCCTGATTGGAGTCGCTAAAAGTTCCACCGACCTTTTCCACATCCTCTTTGGGAATATCTTGGCCGTGCAAGACCAGGATATGTGGATAACCATCGGTGTTGGTGCTGCGGTCTTGCTGGTGATTGTCCTACTCTTTCGACCCTTACTGCTCACATCTTTTGATCCTGTTCTGGCTCAATCCATGGGCGTCCGGGTCAAGGTCTATCACTACCTCCTTATGGTGCTCTTGACCTTGGTTTCTGTCACTGCTATGCAGAGTGTCGGAACCATTCTCATCGTCGCCATGCTCATTACACCCGCTGCGACGGCCTATCTCTATGCCAATAGTCTCTGGTCCATGATGCTCCTTTCATCCGGATTAGGTGCTCTTGCATCCATCCTGGGACTCTTTATTGGCTATAGCTTAAACATCGCCGTCGGGTCTTGTATTGTCCTCACTTCTGCTGTCTTCTTTCTCATCAGCTTCTTTATCGCTCCTAAGCAGAGAAAGAACAAGCACGCTCTTTCATCTCATTAAAGGGGAAACACATGAAAAAAACCGCTTCTGTCCTCGCCCTCTTTGTGGCGCTCTTATTCGGTCTGTTGGCCTGTAGCAAAGGCTCTTCTTCCAAGTCCTCATCCGATAAATTGAAGGTGGTTACCACCAACTCCATCCTAGCAGATATGACCAAAAATATCGCGGGGGATAAAATCGAGCTACACAGTATTGTCCCTGTCGGTCAAGACCCCCACGAATACGAACCACTCCCAGAAGATGTCCAAAAAACTTCACAAGCAGACCTCATCTTCTACAACGGGATCAACCTCGAAACCGGTGGTAATGCTTGGTTTACTAAATTGGTCAAAAATGCCAATAAAGTTGAAAACAAAGACTATTTCGCAGCTAGCGACGGAGTCGACGTCATCTACTTGGAAGGCCAAAACCAAGCTGGAAAAGAAGACCCTCATGCTTGGCTCAATCTCGAAAACGGGATCCTCTACGCTAAAAACATTGCCAAACAATTGATCGCAAAAGATCCCAAAAATAAGGACTTCTACGAAAAAAATCTAGCTGCCTATACTGAAAAACTTAGTAAGCTGGACCAAGAAGCCAAACAAAAATTCAACAATATCCCAGAAGATAAGAAGATGATTGTAACCAGCGAAGGCTGCTTCAAATACTTCTCCAAAGCTTACGGCGTCCCATCTGCCTATATCT
Organism: Streptococcus sp. 20925_1_77; assembly: GCF_041432125.1. NCBI lineage: Bacteria > Bacillati > Bacillota > Bacilli > Lactobacillales > Streptococcaceae > Streptococcus > Streptococcus sp. 20925_1_77. The sequence continues at coordinate 18,547 of NZ_JAPVZB010000008.1, read as the reverse complement.
GGGAAATCAACACTGAAGTAGAAGGGACACCTGAACAAATCAAAACGCTGGTAGAGAAATTGCGTCAAACCAAGGTGCCGTCTCTCTTTGTTGAATCCAGTGTCGATGAACGTCCTATGAAAACTGTCTCTAAAGATACCAATATCCCGATCTTTTCAAAAATCTTTACTGACTCGATCGCCAAAGAAGGCGAAGAAGGCGACAGCTACTACAGCATGATGAAATGGAATTTAGAGAAAATCGCAGAAGGTTTGAACAAATAAGGTTTCAAACTCATTAGATTCTCAAACAAATCAGTGGCTCTTCCCCCTTCATTGATGTACAATGAAAATAAAAAAGGAGTCTTTGCTATGACAACATTTTTAGGAAACCCTGTTACCTTTACCGGATCTCAACTTCAAGTTGGCGATACTGCTCACGACTTTTCACTGACCACTCCTAACTTGGAGAAAAAATCTTTGGCTGATTTTGCTGGCAAGAAAAAAGTCCTCAGTGTAATCCCATCCATTGACACGGGTATCTGTTCCACTCAAACACGTCACTTCAACCAGGCCCTCTCTGACCTGGAAGATACTGTGGTCTTGACAGTTTCTGTCGACCTTCCTTTCGCTCAAGGCAAATGGTGTGCTGCAGAAGGGATCGAAAATGCCATCATGCTTTCAGACTACTTCGACCATTCCTTCGGAAAAGCCTACGGCCTCTTGATCAATGAATGGCACTTGCTCGCACGCGCTGTCTTGGTCTTAGATGCGGATAACAAGGTCACTTATGTTGAATACCTAGACAATATCAACAGTGAACCAAATTACGAGGCGGCAATCGAAGCCGTCAAAGCACTTGGATAAAGTAAAAAGAGGTCTAGGACCTCTTTTTACTTTATCTATAAAATCTGTTCAGAGACTTTCCTTAGGTGAGTTTCTAAGAGGCCTTTGGCTTCAATCCGAAAGAGGATACTATAAAATCCGATGGAGTCCATTCTGTAAGAGAATCCGCCAGCGTAAGCGTGGGATGCCTCTGAGGAAACTCCGCACGCGCCGTGCTACCTGTTGCTTGTAGCTCTTACCACCTTGTGCAAAGGTTCCCTTCCGGCTCCAATAGCCCTGCTCTCCGCGGTCATTCTTCGGAGCTAGATAGCGAATCCCCTGCTGATAGAGAACCTTCTTGCGAAAAGCTGGATCCCACGGTTTAACGGGATCGATATCCAAGTCCTTATGGGTATGGCCTTTGGCTAAGCCATAGTTGAAACTGGCTCCATTGACAATGCCATTTTCAGAAATCTGATACGGATCCACTTCGTTGAGAAACTGGCCACCCTGATCCAGGATATACTCTGTATGAAAGTTGAGCAAGACCTTAAAATTCAACTGGGCCTGAGCACGAGATGGGAAGGCGAGTTGGCCGTCTTGATCCACATAGACCTTATTATGGAGACGAGCTGCCGCATAAGCATCGATTTTGATCCCTTTTGTCTCCTGCAAGTAAGCTTGTAGCGCCTCTTCATCAGTCTGCCCCGATCTGGCATAATGCTCCCGAATCCACTGGGCCTGGTAGGCAGAGAGCAGATAGCGAAACTGGTGAACCTGTCGTTTTAAGAGCTGATCTCCTACTTTGCTGGCTAATGGATCCTGAGCAAATGCTACTTGAACCACTCTTGAAAAAGAGGACCAAAAAGACGAATGAGGAGGGCAAGCTGGAGCCATTCTACTTAGAAGAAAAGCTGTCTCTTCACAAGTTCCAGACAAGTCACTTGGCATGAGAAGAATTTTCATGACTCCCCTCAACAAGCCTTGAGCAACGGCTCCATCCAGATTTTGGAGTTCTTGAAACCACATTTTTTGAAACAGAGGACTGGCAAAGAAAAAGACAGACTGGTATTGTTCTTGGTAGGCTTGTGGATCTATGTATTCCTGCAAGTATTTCTCTAAATAGGCTAAACTATTCTCCCTCCACCCTAGTCTCACCAAGTCCTGTCTGTTCATAATTCCATCCTTTCTATGCTACTATACTACCATCTTTTGTAGCTTGAGACAATTCTCATTACTCCACTAGCGTTTTTGAGGATTTTTTTGATATACTAGAAGTGAGCGAAGAAAAGAGGAAAGCATGACACCAAACAAAGAAGATTACCTCAAGTGCATTTACGAAATTGGCACAGAAGTAAAAAAAATCAGTAATAAAGAAATTGCCAGTCGCATGCAGGTCTCTCCACCCGCTGTGACCGAGATGATTAAGCGCATGATCTCAGAGGGTCTCTTGGTGAAGGACAAGTTTCGTGGGTATTTGCTAACGGATTTAGGATCGCAGTTGGTCTCTGATCTCTACCGCAAGCACCGCTTGATCGAAGTATTTCTGCTGGAAAATCTTGACTATACAACTGAAGAAGTCCATGAAGAGGCAGAAGTTCTCGAGCATACCGTTTCTGAACATTTCATTGACAAGCTTGATCACATGCTTGGAAATCCTAAGACCTGTCCTCACGGGGGGACCATTCCACCCAAAGGACAACTTCTCATCGAGGCTTACCAGGACCGTTTGAGTGATGTCAGCGAACCGGGAACCTATCGTTTGCGAAGAGTTCAGGATAGCTTTGAATTGCTGAATTTTTTAGACCAGATCCAGCTGACCATCGGAGATGACATTCTCTTCAAAGGCTATGACGATTACACTGGCCTCTATCAGCTCCAAATCAAAGACCAAGATATCCAGATCAATCATCTGATTGCCCAACAACTTTACATAGAAAAACATGCCCTTTGATTAAGAGCATGTCAGATTGAAGAAATAGTATTCCTAGAAACTTTCCTTAGGTGAGTACGGACGTCAGCGAACTTCTACGAAGTTCCATGACTTAGTTTTGAACCTAAGGTTTCAAAACTCCCGAATGCTTGAAACAACAATGTTTCAAGCATTTTTCTCACGGCGGAAAGTTTCGGATTTACTTTGACAATCCAAAGTAATATAAGAATTTTTTGAAAAATTATCCAGCTATCCTAAGTAAAAAGTAATTTGTCTACATTCAAACAAGCCCTTTAATCAAGGGCTTGTTTTTTTATGGATTTTTCGTATCGAGGATGATGGTCACTGGGCCATCATTGATGAATTCGATTGCCATATCTGCAGCGAAGACCCCTCGTTTGACAGGGACTTCCTTTTCTAACAAATCATTGAAGTCATCGTAGAGCTGGCTGGCCATCTCTGGATTGGCTGCCCCAATAAAGGCTGGACGATTACCTTTTTTTGTTTGGGCAAAGAGGGTAAATTGAGAAATCGACAAAATTTCCCCTTGAATATCCTTGACAGATAAATTCATCTTCCCTTCTTCATCCGAGAAAATCCGCATTTGGGTGACCTTCCGCACCGCATACTCCAAATCCTTCTGGTCATCCTCAGGCCCCACTCCCACTAAGAGCAGAAGCCCATCCTGAATCTGACTATAGACTTTACCATCAATAGAAACCGAGGCCCTTTTGACCCGTTGAATCACTAATTTCATCTTATTATCCTATTTAAACAATCTATTGGGTATTCACTGCTACCTTCAAAGAACATCGACATCAAGCAAGGCAGCGAGACGAAGACAGTACTGTAGTACGGCGAGACGAGCTAACCAACTAATAAAAGAGTTCTACTTGCTTCAAAGAAAATCGGCTCCAGACAAGGCAGTGAGACGCAGGCATAACTATAGTTAGACCAGTCGAAACTAACGCAGTATGAAGTCGATTTTCGCAGAAGATTAGCCGTTGGTACGCTTAACAGAGTACACCTCCGGCACACTCTTAATCTTATCCACTACCGTTGTCAACATAGATAGGTTTGGAATCCCGAAGGAAATGTGGATATTGGCAAATTTCATATCTTTGGTTGGTTGGGCATTGACAGTTGAGATCATCTTAGCCGTATTGGAGAGGACTTGAAGGACATCGTTGAGAAGGCCTGCACGGTTGAGGCCGTAGATATCGATATGGGCGATGTAGTCCTTGGTCGTATTGTTGTCTTCCCACTCGACATCGATCAAGCGTTGCTCGTAGTTGTCTTGAGCCCGCAGGTTCATACAGTCTTGACGGTGGATGGCAACCCCACGCCCTTTGGTAATGTAGCCGACAATTGTATCTCCTGGCACGGGATTACAACACTTGGCAATCCGGATCAAGAGACCGGAAGCTCCTTGGATGACCACGCCACCTTCATGGCGGACCTTTAGGGTGTCTTTTTTATTTTCAACCTTGACTTCGCCACCTTTGACCAGCTCTTCGGCTTCTGCACGCGCCTTGGCCTTTTCCTCTTCGCGACGTTCTTCTTCCGTCAAACGGTTAAAGATAGAAATGGCTCCTACTTCTCCAAAACCGATGGCCGCAAACAAGGCCTCTTCGGTCTTATAGCTGTTTTTTTGCAAAACTTTGTCCATGTGCTTTTTGTCCATGAACTTATTGGCTACCAAGTCATGCTCGTGGAATTGGGCCATGAGCAACTCCCGTCCACGGTTAATAGACAATTCCTTGTCTTGATTTTTAAAGAACTGGCGGATCTTGTTACGCGCCTTGCTGGTCTTGACAATAGTTAGCCAGTCACGACTCGGACCAAAGGAATTGGCATTAGTGATAATCTCCACCTGATCCCCAGTCCGAAGTTTAGTATTCAGAGGGACCATCCGGCCATTGACCTTGGCACCTATGGCTTTTTCTCCAACCTTGGTATGGATCTCATAGGCAAAATCGATCGGTCCAGAATCTTTAGGAAGCGAGCGCACGGTTCCGTCTGGTGTGAAGACATAAATTTCTTCTGCTAGAATATCTTCTTTTACATTTTCAACAAATTCTTTGGCATCACCTGACTGGTCCTGGAGCTCCATCATCTCTTTGATCCAGTTCATCCCAATGGCAGATTCCTTGCTGTTAACCTGACCCTTGATCCCTTTTTTGTATGCCCAGTGAGCGGCAACCCCATATTCGGCAACCTCGTGCATCTCCTTGGTACGGATCTGGAATTCAATCGGTCCTTTAGGGCCATAGATCGTCGTATGGATGGACTGGTAGCCATTGGCCTTCCGATTGGCAATATAGTCCTTAAAACGCCCCGGCATCGGTTTCCACAGTTCATGGATATAACCCAGCATGGCATAGACATCACTTGGAGTATCCAGAATACAGCGGATGGCAATCAAGTCATAGATTTCATCAAAGCGTTTCTTCTTATCCTGCATCTTGCGGTAGATGGAGTAGATATGCTTTGGCCGGCCATAAATTTTTCCATGCAAATGGCGTTCCCCTGCATAGGTCTCAATCTTGTGGACAACTTCTTCCACTAACTCTTCTCGCTCACGACGTTTTTCCTTCATCATATGAGAAATCTTGTAGAATTCTGTCTCATTCAAATAACGGAAAGACAGATCCTCAAGCTCCCACTTAACACTGGAAATCCCGAGACGATGGGCTAGTGGCGCATAGATCTCCATGGTTTCGCGAGAAATGCGTTCTTGCTTGTCCTTACGCAAATGCTTCAAGGTGCGCATATTATGCAAGCGGTCTGCTAGTTTAACCAAGATTACACGGATATCCTGAGACATGGCCATGAGCATCTTGCGATGGTTTTCCGCCAATTGCTCTTCGTGGGACTTGTACTTGACCTTCCCGAGTTTGGTCACCCCATCGACAATCACGCGCACATCATGACCAAATTCGCGTTCTAAATCATCTAAGCTTGCATTCGTATCTTCCACGACATCATGCAAAAAACCACAGGCCACCGTTACAGCATCCAGTTTCAGCTTGGCGAGAATTCCTGCCACTTGAATGGGATGAATGATGTAAGGTTCACCAGACTGACGGAATTGACCACTATGGCAATCAACTGCATAGACCAAAGCCTTTTGCACAAAAGCAACATCCTCAGGTGATAAATATTTTTTTGTAAGGGCAACGACTTGGTCCCCAGTTAAATTCTCTTCTTTTGGCATTCGTTTTCTCCAGTTTCTTGGATACTATTTTAACACTTTTAGAAGCAGATGGAAACCAATGAAGCTACTTTAATATACGGTTACTACTCGAAGATCATTCTGGGATCCACCTTGCTTTCATCATTCGTAAAAATTTTTGTAAAAAAACTAACGAAGCGATTCCTTCACTTCGTTAGTTCATTAATTCTGTAACAACACTCACAGCGCTGAGGGCATAGAGTGGAGCGGTTTCTGCTCGTAGGATGCGAGGTCCAAGTCCCGCCAAGACAGCTCCTTTAGCTGTAAAACTTTCAATTTCTGCAGGAGAGAGACCACCCTCTGGTCCAAAGATAAAGAGCAGTTTACTTCCAGCTTCTAATCCTGTCAGCGACTGAATCAGAGCTGCCGCCTCTCCTTCTTTGGCCGACTCTTCATAAGCCACCACGATCCGGTCAAACTGGTCGAGTTGAGCTAGAAAGTCAGATTTTTTCTCAAAAAGGGTGATACTTGGGACCAGATTCCGCTTGCTTTGCTCGGCTGCTCCAAGAGCGATTTTTTCTAGTTTTTCGACCTTTTTACCCAACTTCTTGCCGTCCCACTTGGCGACTGACCAGTCTGCAGGGAAGGCCCAGATTTGGCTGGCACCCAGTTCCGTCACTTTCTGAGTGATGAACTCGAGTTTGTCTCCCTTGGGAAAGCCTGATGCAATGGTCACTTGGACTGGCAGTTCCACATTGTCAACTAATTCTTCGATTAGCTCCAACTGACGGGCTTCTACATTTACCACGCGCCCCAAGCGCTTGATCCCATCATCAAAGACCAAAGTCACCTCATCATCTTCTTTTAAGCGCATGACCTGAAACATGTGCTTGCTGGTCTCCTTGTCCTCAATGGTGACAGGTGAGCTAGCCAAGCCTTTTACAAAATACTGCTGCATGCTAGCCTCCAATCACACCGGAGACATCCTTGGTCTTCTTGAAGACGCAGGCATTCCATTCCCCTTGGATCATGTGGGTTTCAAGGAAAAATCCAGCCGATTCAGCCGACTCACGCACCATGTCCCACTTGTCCTTGATAATGCCACTCATGATCAGGTAACCTTCGTCCTTGACCAAACGATAAGCATCCTCTGTCAGATGGATAAGGATATCTGCCAAGATATTGGCCATGATGACATCTGCCTCAATCTCCACACCTTTCAGCAAATCGCCTGGAGCTACATGGATGTTTTCCATTCCCGGGTTGAGTTCAATATTTTCCTGAGCGACGCGAACCGCTACATCATCCAGGTCATAGGCGAAGATTTCCTTAGCGCCAAGAAGCGAGCTAGCAATGGAAAGGACACCTGAACCTGTCCCTACATCTAGCACCGTTTCCCCACCACGAAGGACCTGCTCCAAGGCAAAGAGGCTCATCTTGGTTGTTGGGTGGGTTCCTGTTCCAAAGGCCATACCAGGATCCAGCTTGATAATCTTTTCTCCAGCCGTCGCCTCATAGTCCGTCCATGACGGCACGATGGTCAAGTCATGAGTGATGCGAGCTGGTTCATAGTATTTCTTCCAGTTGTCGGCCCAGTCTTCCTCAGCCAAGGCAGTCGTGCCCATCTTAACCTCTCCTAGATCCATAAAATCCGTCAATTCTGCCAAGCGAGCCTGCAAGTCCGCTTCAACCGCTGCTACATCAACCGTTTCCGGATAATAGGCTGTCACTACAATTTCTTCTTGTTGTTCGACATCAGGAAAAATCTCACCAAAGCGGTCGACATTTCCCACATAGTCCATGCTGTCTTCGATCGCAACCCCTTGGGCGCCTAACTCGATCAAGAGATTAGAGACCAACTCCTCCCCCTCACGCTTCACCGTAACTTTTAACTCTTGCCATGTTTCCATCATTAAGATACCAAGCCCGTAAAACACAAAGCCAAAATAGGAAACTCTCTGAAGACACTTGTGTCTATGAGAATTTTATCTTTTTGGTATAGTGTTTAGGGCGGGTTCAGTTTAGAAATTTAACCGAACCGTCCTTTCTATTTCTCTATCAATTTTTTCATGTAGACCATATCCATGCCTTCTTTTTCAGGCTCGATATGGGTTTGATGGTAGCCATTCTTCTCGTAGAAGGCGACCATGCCTGCATCTTGTAACACCGTACACAAATCCCATTGTGTGATGGTTGGAAATTCTTTTTCCAGCAAGCTCAAACCTTTAGATCCATACCCTTTTCCTTGATAGGGAGGTAAAATCGCCGCTGTTCCCAACCAAGCATTTGTTAACTCTTCATTGGTCTGAATTCGTAAAAAACCAATCTTGTCTTCGTTTTCTTTTACAAAGTAGTAATAGCTATTAGGACGTTCTACGAGTTTCCACTTGATTCGTTCGCGGTCCTCCAGATAAGGATCATACTCATCTTGGTATTTCTCATAGACCGCCTTAAAACTGGCTCTTTGAATGGCAATAATGGTTTCTAAATCTTCCGCCCCTGCTCGTTCTAGTCTAATCATAGTTTTCCTCGCATAATTTTATTTTTTGCCATGAACTAAAGTTCTAAAATCCATCAGATATTTTCTAGTCTTCCTTACATTCCTTCAGCACATCTGCATAATATCTTTTCATCGCCTTGTGAAGTTGTCTCTTGTATCGACCAATCTTATGGTAATGGACTGAAAGATATGTCGGTATGAATAAAACAACAAACAATACTAAAAAAACCAAGGCCAAAACAACATCATCTAGTCTTCTAAAATTTCCCCCAGCAACCATGATTGGAAAGAAGAAGATCATAAAAATAACGATTAGTTTTGCTATAAAAAATGCTTCTTCTTTCCGCTCTCTCATCCTTAAAAAATCTTTATAGATGGCCGTAGCTTCTTCTCTGCTGTATTGCCCATTCTCTAACTTTCTTTTGACATCCTTATCCAAACTTGTCGTGGTTAAAACGGGCCCGTCTATATTTTCCTCCACATAATCACGTACTCGTTCTTGCAACTGCGGAACAACCCGATCTGAAGTTAAAAACTCTTCAAAGCTCACTAACTTATAGCCCTGTCCCTCATCTCCAAAGTCGATGCGGTCAAACTCTTCTTGGGCTAGATTGCCAACTAGAAAAACAAACTGTTTCTTCTCATCCAAGATGCCAGGATAGATCCCAGACCAGATGACGTCATCTTTCGACAGTTGGATGTTCAATTCCTCATAAACCTCACGCGCCACACACTCAAAAGGTGTCTCATTTCCTTCCCGACCACCACCTGGCAAGTCCCACATATTGGGGTATGGAATCGTTTCTTTATCATCGCGCAAGATGGTCAAAATTTGCCCCTCACAAATCAAGGCAATTTTACAACCCGTAAATTCGAATCGTGCTTCTAAGCAATCCTCAAGCATGAGCTTTCCCTCCTAGTATCTCGGATAAGGATAAAAGGTGCTTTCTTCTAGGCCAACTTTGCCTTCTTCAAAAACTTCTTGGTTCCAGACGATCTCAAAGCTCTCTGCTTCTTCGTCTGCTAAGAAATCCATGAGCTCATCCAAGGCCAGCTCAGCTGTATCTCTAAGGAAAGTCGCAAAATAGGCTAGAAACTCACGAGACAAGCCTTTTTTAGGCTCATAAGGAATCGCTGTTAAATAGGCATCTTCCTCCACATGAGACTTGGCTGGATTGTAGAAGATGACGGCTTCTTCAAAGAAGATATCCTCATCAGATTCTTCGCCAGCTTCATCAACCAGTGCAACCCCTCCCGTATTCTGTGCTTCCAACAAGAAAGCCACTTCTACCCCATGGTTTTTTTTATCCCAATTGATCTCAAAGTCAAAGGGAAAAACCTTGTCCATCTCCTCTTCTAAAATATCCAAAAATCCATATTTAGACATAGCGTCCTCTTTCTAATTTCCCACTCTTAGAGCGGAATATGATACAATAGTTACTACAATCTTACCATAAAAAACGCCTCTTTGAAAGGAGACAAAGCTAGAAAGGAGAAGGAAATGCCCGACAATCTCGCACTCCGTATGCGCCCACGGACGATCGATCAAGTCATCGGTCAACAACACCTGGTCGGAGAAGGCAAAATCATCCGCCGCATGGTCGAGGCCAATCGTCTGTCTTCCATGATTCTCTATGGACCTCCGGGGATCGGAAAGACCAGTATTGCTTCTGCCATCGCAGGAACGACCAAGTATGCCTTTCGGACCTTTAATGCAACGGTTGACAGTAAAAAGCGCCTCCAAGAAATCGCAGAGGAAGCCAAGTTTTCAGGTGGCTTGGTCCTGCTTTTAGACGAGATCCATCGCCTTGATAAAACCAAGCAAGATTTTCTCTTGCCTTTGCTCGAAAGTGGTCTGGTCATCATGATCGGTGCAACGACTGAAAATCCCTTTTTCTCTGTCACACCCGCTATTCGTAGCCGCGTACAAATCTTTGAGCTGGAACCGTTGACGACGGAGGAGGTCAAGCAAGCTCTAAAAACGGCGCTAGATGATCCCGAGCGTGGCTTTGATTTTCCAGTTGTGCTCGATGAGGACGCTTTGGATTTCATCGCTACCTCGACCAATGGAGATCTTCGTTCCGCCTTTAATTCTCTCGATCTGGCGGTGCTGTCGACCTCTGAAAATGCAGAAGGCATCCGTCACATTACGCTAGAGATCATGGAAAATAGCCTCCAGCGCAGCTACATCACCATGGACAAGGATGGAGACGGCCACTACGATGTGCTCTCTGCCCTACAAAAGTCTATCCGTGGTTCGGATGTCGATGCTAGTCTTCACTACGCCGCTCGTTTGATCGAAGCTGGAGATCTACCCAGCCTAGCTCGTCGCTTGACCGTCATCGCTTATGAGGATATCGGCCTGGCCAATCCAGATGCGCAGATCCATACCGTAACAGCCCTTCAGGCAGCGGAGCGTATCGGCTTTCCTGAGGCCCGCATTCTCATCGCCAACATCGTCATCGATCTAGCCCTTTCGCCTAAATCTAACTCAGCTTACGTTGCCATGGACAAGGCCCTGTCTGATCTGAGGACATCTGGCAACCTTCCCATTCCTCGCCACCTCCGCGATGGTCATTATGCTGGAAGCAAGGAACTGGGGAATGCGCAAAACTATAAATATCCCCACAACTACCCTGGCAACTGGGTCAAGCAGAACTACCTGCCAGACAAGCTCAAACACGCGTCCTACTTTATTCCCAATGAAAACGGCAAGTACGAGCGTGCTCTCGGAGCTACCAAGGAGAAGATTGATCAATTCAAGAAAAAGTGACATCGGTTTCAAAAAAATGAGATTTTTTCTTGAAATATTTCCAAAATGTGGTATCATATACATATAGAAACGCTGTGGTGTACGACTTCACACTTAAGTGTTGACCGACTATTTTTTGTATTATTAGGGAAACAAAAGACTTCTGGCAGTATGCAGGCCGTTTCACGCGGAAGCAGCTAAGTCAGAGCGAGTTGCCCACCTGCTTAATTGCGCGGGTTCAATACAAATCGTGAAGTTTCGGCACCAATACAGCTTTTTATATTTGCCTCCTTAGCTCAGTTGGTAGAGCAGTAGACTCTTAATCTATGGGTCACAGGTTCGAGCCCTGTAGGGGGCATCAAACTTCAACAGTAAAAGCCTTGATAACCAAGGCTTTTTTGCTTGTCTTAAGAGCATTTGCCCCATCATTTGCCCCACATTTTTTTATGAGCAATCTTTCCAGACATCTCTGACTACGAAAAACAAAAAAGCTATCCTACCTTTGCAAATTTAGATAAGATAGCAGAATATTTTAATGCAACTCCAACTCAACTTTTTGGAACAAGTAAGGAGATTGAATTAGAAAAGAGTGTTCTTGAATCGAATGAATACTCTGATAAAGTAAGTGAGATCTTAAAGGCTGTCAAATACATCGAACATTTTCTAGAAACTGATGGACAGTACTTAGAGGATTTACTTTACCTAACAAGAGGCAAACAACTATACACAGAAGATGGAGAAGAGTTGTATACTGATCCAACTTCTCAGAAAAGAACATTTCATACCCAATATGAACCTGGTTTTATTGTAGCAAGAGATAAATCCCCACTAGAACTCTTAATTGAAAATAAGGACCTATTAGATTAAAAAAGCGAGGATATGTACTGATCCCAAAAGTTAGACAGAAAAAAATCTAACTTTTGGGATCAGTACATTTTCAACTCTCTTATTTATTTTCTTATCTCACATAATTACTTCACATGTCCAGGCTCATCAAATTCATTTTTTTCAATAACATATGCCACATTTGCATCCTTATTGATCAAAGAACATATATCTATTATATTACAAAAAGCTCTCTGACCGCAAAATTCCGTTAATTTACTACCTTATTCCTACTTTCTATTTTCTATTTTACTTTTCTGATAAATAAGATTATAATAAGGAGTATTTATTTTCGGAGGTTTTTATGTCATTTCTATCAAAAAATTGGGCAGGACTGTTAGCCTGTCTGATCATTTCTATCATCTCTTGGGTTTTAGGAGGCTTTCTGCCTGTTGTGGGAGCACCTGTTTTCGCCATTTTTATCGGAATGATTCTCCATCCCTTTCTCACTTCCTATAAACAACTGGATGCCGGCTTGGCTTATAGCTCAAAAAAATTGCTTCAGTACGCTGTTATCTTACTGGGATTTGGACTCAATATCTCACAAGTTTTCGCAGTTGGAAAATCTTCCCTTCCTGTCATCCTCTCAACTATTTCAATTGCTTTGATTATAGCTTTCTTTTTCCAACGCTTTTTTAACCTAGATACAAAGCTAGCTACCTTGATTGGAGTTGGATCTTCTATCTGTGGCGGTTCTGCCATTGCAGCGACTGCTCCTGTTATTCACGCCAAGGAAAAAGAAGTAGCCCAAGCCATTTCTGTTATCTTTTTCTTCAATGTCTTGGCAGCTCTTATCTTTCCAACTCTAGGTTCTTGGCTCCATCTCTCCAACGAAGGTTTTGCTCTCTTTGCGGGTACTGCGGTCAACGATACTTCCTCTGTAACAGCCACAGCTAGCGCCTGGGATAGTCTGTATCATACCAATACTCTAGAATCTGCAACCATTGTCAAACTGACTCGTACCTTAGCTATTATCCCTATTACTCTCTTCCTCTCCTATTGGCAAAGCCGTCAACAAGACAACAACCAAGGAGTAAAGCTTAAAAAAATCTTCCCCGTTTTCATTCTCTACTTCATCCTAGCTTCTCTGCTAACTACCGTCCTTACTTCTTTTGGTGTTAGCAATAGCTTCTTTTCACCTCTCAAACAGCTCTCCAAATTCCTCATCATCATGGCTATGAGTGCTATTGGTCTCAAAACTAACCTCGTTGCTATGATCAAATCCAGTGGAAAATCCATTCTTCTTGGAGCCCTTTGCTGGATCGCTATCATCCTGACTAGTCTTGGCATGCAATTACTCATCGGTATTTTCTAAGAAAAAAGGGAGCCTAAAGGCTACCTCAGAACGTAGACAAACGTCATTTTTGGCGTTTGTCTTTTTGTATCTTCAAAGATATTTTGTCTTATCATCTACTATTCCATCCAAAAATCTGATTTAAAGCAAAATAAAAAGGGATATTCCCTATCCATTTCGATAATTTTTTCATTAATTTGTTTTTCCATTTTATCCTCCGATTAGTCTCGCACTGATATTTATTGATAACAACACTATATTTCTAGTATAGCATAATCATTAGATATTATAGGTTTTCAAACCAAATGAGAGTCATTCGTTTTTGCCCCACTTTTGCCCCATTTTTAAATCATGACATTGGAAATACCTAAAAGTACTTCCCTAAAATCACTTATATTTCAATATTTTTAATTACTCTCAATATGAAAATCCTTTCCAAATCCATGTAGGGGGCATTTTTTATGCACAAAAAGCCTTGATTTATAAGGCTTTTTTGCTTGTCTTAAGAGTACTTAGCTCACTTTTTTATGAATACAAATAAGCGAGCTTCATGACAAAGCTCGCTTTTATCTAACACATCGTTATAATCTCAAAACCACCTCGGAGGTAGTTTGTTAATGAAAGTCTATATTAGGTATCATAATTCTAACAATAGCTGTTGAACAACTTCCAAAACATCCCTGAAAGAAATAGAAGTTGCATAAGGGTAATGAGACTGATAATTTTCCCAATGACGCGCCAATGTTATATCATCCTTCATCTCATCAATCATATTTTGAAAATCTACTACATCTAACGTTGTCTGACGATAGGAGAATGTTGCCTCGCAAGCTGATCGAAGCTTTTTACTATCCAATCGGCTTTTTTCCATACTATAAATTACATACACATCATAAAAATCCTTGCTTCGAGTGTTAAAGAAAGATCTTCGATAAATCGTTTCCAATTTTTCAGCCAATATTGTCTCCAAATTATAGGCCACGATCTCATAGTCAATCTCTTGAAAGAGACTATGATAACGATAGGAAACGGATTTGGGAGTAATAGGATCACCAGTCGCAATATCTAAAGGAATTGTCTGACGTATATTATCAAGCCGACATAAAATATGGATTCGATAACCACCATAAGGATCTTCATCTTTAATTTCACTTATCTTAGTAATTTCATAATGAACCAAATCATCAGTTAGGATTTCCTTTAAAGTACTTTCTAGTAGAGATTTGTCCATCTTAAATTGTTCTAAAATAAAATCCATATCAGAAGTTGTTCGACTTTCAACACCAATAATATTGGATAAAAGAAATCCTCCCTTGAATACAAAGTTATGACTATACGGACTAGATGCTATCTTTGCAAGTATCGTTTCTAGAAAATAATAAGTTAGCACAACATTGAAATCTACCTGTTTTTCGTTTGAAATTTTATGGCACAGAGCAATCAATCTATCTTTATTCATATAAGACCTCCATCAATGATTGGACGTTTTCGAGCACATGAAACTCTCGCGCATATTTGTAGAGTTTTCGTAGATCTTTTTTTGAAGATTGAATATATCTCTTTAAAGAAGTCGAAAATATTTCCACATCTATCTTTTGTCGCTCGCGAATGAGATCGCATATCGATCTCTCCAAATCATATACCCTTACTTCATTTCCGAAGGACGTTTGTAGCTTTGTCACACCGACTTCATACAATTCTTTCTGGATGAAATGCCTTTTTACCTCCTTAGGAAATCGATGAGGATTATAACCTGTATAGACCGTCACTTCTTTGTATTTAGGGATAACATCTATCAGCCCATGGAGATACAATGCTGATAGATAAGAATAAATCACTTTTTGATGTTGGAGTTGGAAAATGGCATACTCATCATACTGAGACCAATCGGTGATATAAATCCCTCTGGCAACCTTTATGAGTTGACCATTTTCCACCATTCGATTTAGGTAAGGCTTTGGGATCCCTTTTTTAACTACATCAGATGTTCTAATAATAGACTGATGATCTAGCATTTCCTGTATTTGTTTTTGAATCATTTCAGCATTCCTATTGTTGTTACTTCTGTGCTTTTATTATATCATATCACACGCACAAAAGTAACAATAACGATTATTCATAAAAAGATGCCGGACAAATAGCTCCGACATCACTTTCCAAAATCCTCTCTCCAAATATCCTTGACGGTCACATCGTCCCAATTCTTTGGACTGAAGCGGCTGGAGTAGATGGAGGTCCAGTTCACAGTTCACCGGTCCACCACTCGCGCTTCAAAGTGGGCTGGTTTATCGTCTACATTGGTGATGGTGATGTTGTAGGGCTTTCGTTCCGTCACCCCAAATACTTCCTCTACTTCCCCTTGAATCACTATTCCATCGTTTTCTAAATAGAAACTCTTACTTTTATCATTTGGTAAGTCTTTACGCTCTGTTTTGTCTTTTAAAAAAATGAGCTCCGTTATTGTTTGCTTTTCAACATTATAGACTATGTGACTATCTTTCATCCCCCAACCTTTTCGACCGGACAATTTTAACTTAGCATCATCAAATTTTTTAAACTGGAGTTCCGACCTATATTCTAGCTGATCCGTATTGGGATAAACTCTCAATTGAACACTTTGACCAGGCTGGAGGGTGTAGCTTCCATAAGTAAGGATCGAATAAACAAACCAGACTGCAAATGAAGCATATAAGAATCCAATGATCTTTCGTGAACGTTTGCTTGTAAAACGACGCAAAAGCAAGACGAGAGAAATAATAAATATCAGGGGTGTTACCATTTGTCTTCCTTTCTTACCAGCATTGACCCGGTTATGATTTCTACAGCAGCTTTTCATTTCACTCCTAGCCACACTTTCCATCTAGTATACCATAACCTGAAATGATCTAATCACAAGAACCCTACCAAACATTTGACAGCTCTTCACCGAATCCGCTATGATAAGGGTACTTGAAATTCCAAGTTTTCATGCATTTGAAATGTAAGGAGTCCAAAATGAAAATCTATTATTCAAAATTTGTTGGTGTCGGTTATCTAATCTTTGCGGCGGGTGTATCCTTTCAATTTTTCTTTTCTCCCGCTCATGGATTGATCGACTTTTCTCAACTAAATCTTCCCACTGTGATTTCAACCATTCTCTTTTTCGCTGCTATCTACGCAACAATTGCAGGCATCAAAAGACTAACTAGCCACAGAGTCTCCTTTGAATTCACCTTTGAAGGTATTGAGGTCTATCCCGGACTCTTCTTCTCAAAAGAAATCTTCATTCCCAAAGAAGAATTGTTGCGAGCATCGTATGTTGAAGTGGACGTCAGCGACCCTGATCATGTCAACAGCAAGGCTTGCTATTTAGATTTTAACCTCAGAGAAGTCACCCAGTTAGAAAATATTTCTAAATCAAACATCATCATCAATACAAGCACCTTGAAATTGCGTCTCGCCCTTAGCCTCTGTCGATTTAGAGAGGAAGAAAAAGCCGAGTTAGCGACCTATCTAAAAGAAAACTACGGCATTGATTTTTTCTATTAGCATGTAATAAAAAAGCCCTCCATTAGAATTTTAGAATAGCAAGATCTTTCCAAGTATTTGACGAACGAATACCGAATAACCGTTTTATAGCAAAGAAAAAGCCTTGAAAATTCAAGGCTTTTTTAACTGCTCTTAGTTCCTCATTTTCCCTTTGGGTACGAGCAGATAGAAAAATAGCAAATTCAATCCAAATACAGCAACAAAGAGTCCTAATTGGGTGGCATCGATCGTTTGTTTCTCGGTCAAATCTTGGATCAGCTTTGTATAATAATAGCCTGGGAAAGCCCGTTGTAGCTTGCCAACCAAGTCCATAAATCCTCCACTTGCGCCAAGCGTATCAAAGGGAATAATGGTCATGGCGGCTAAAATAATAACAGGAAAGCCAATGGTATCAATCGTCTTGGCATCTACCCTCACCCCAAGTACAAAGCCAATCACACTAAAGTAGATCCCCATCAAGGATAAGAGGAAAAATTGTACCAACAGGCTAGTCGTCACTGGAAAGTGAAAACCTAGGACAGCAACAACTAGCACCGCTAAAAAGATCAAGCTGTTCAGAATCAGTTGTACAATCGATTGATCCCATAAATAGTGCTTGACACTATAGCTTGTAAAGTGGGATTCAAAAGAATAAAAGCCGATATCTGAGGCGATACGCTTACTAAAAGTTGCAAGGCTATTGCCAATGACCCCGATAAATACAGCAATGCCTAACAAAATACTTGGTGAAACTCCCTTTTGAAGCTGATAAAAGAAGATATACCAGCCTATGGGTAAAATAATGGTGAATAATACGAAGCGCTTATTTCGTAAAACTTGTTTTAATTGAATCTTTCTCATGCTTGTTCCCTTCCTTTATTCATCTCTTCTCGGAAATACTGCTCAATGGTTTGACCAGCCTGGTGAATGTCCTCAACAGCCTTTGTTGCAGCAATTCGACCCTCTTTTAAAATCAGGACTTTTGTAAAAAAGGCATCAATTTGGTTAAAATCATGGGTCACCACAACAGATGTAAACTCTTGCTGCTCCAGCAATTTCCAAAAATTATCCACTGCTTCCAAGTCCATGCCAGTCGTCGGCTCATCTAAAAAAATCAATTTTGGATGATTCAAAATGGTTAACAATAAGGACAAGCGCCTCTTTTGACCACCAGAAAGACTTCCCACCATCTGCTCTCTTGATTCTCTTAATTCGACCATTTCTAAGAGTCCATTGATATCAGCCTGCTTCAGCTGATTCATCCGGCTTTTTAATTCGACGAATTCAGCAACGGTTAGATCCTCGATGAGCAGATCCCCCTGAGGCATCATCCCAATTTCTCTTTGAAAATCAAGCGAAGTCTTTATCGTCCCCGAATCGGCCTGGAGCTGTCCAGCGATAATATTGAACAGGGTGCTTTTACCTGCCCCATTATTTCCCAGCAAGGCAATTTTGTCTCCTTCTTCTATCGAAAAAGACACTCCCTTTAATACAGCTTTCTCCTTAAATGATTTTGTAATAGATGCTACCTGAAACATACGATCCCTCTTTTCTTATTGATCTTGTATACAGTATACTTCAAAGGGACAGTCTTTGTAGCTCTCTGTCAGAATCGGTCAGAAAATCGTCGTGAATGGTCAAAAAAGAGGCTGGGACAAAAGTCCTAGCCTCTCAATTATTTTTGATTGTCGAGCAAGA
>NZ_JAPVZB010000007.1:0-90364 GCF_041432125.1 Streptococcus sp. 20925_1_77 | reverse complement strand
ACCGATTTCTGTCCCACTCTCTGTACTATTTTTAAATAAAATAAGTTAAGCAATTCGGCAAAGAAATATAAATATGTTTTAATTTTTTGAGCGAATCAAAAAAATACCGAAACTTTCCGCTGTGAGAAAAGTGCCTGAAACACGATTGTTTCAGGCACTCGGGAGTTTTGAGACCTTAGGCTCAAAACTAAGTCATGGAACTTCTTCGAAGTTCGCTGACGTCCGTACTCACCTAAGGAAAGTTTTAATATGGCTTCGTCTTCAATCTGATAGGACCTCACACGGGGTCCTGTTTTTATAGATTATCTGTTTGCAGGCCGAGTTGTTTGACTCTTGCGGTGTAGTAGGTCATGATCAAAAAGAGGTTGGCTGTGATCAGCCAGATGGCCCATTGGTGAATGAAATGCATGAGGATGGCTACACTAATCGCTCCCGCAACAAAGCTTCCAACAACGATTCCGTAATTCATAGCCTGACGCCGATACTCGTCCAAATCACCCTTTCCTCGAGTGATTCGGTACAAGGCCGTCAGCATCTTGCGGTAATTGCCGGAAGTCATAAAGATCACATAAGGGTGATTTTCGATGAGGCTCCCTGTAAAGGTCAACATCATCATCCCTGTCCCAAAAGCAATAAAGGGAACTTCTACAGGTGGTATGACAGACACCAAAGGAATCAGGAGTGTTACCACAAACAAAGGAATCAACATCTTGGTTCGCCAAAAGGCTGTCTTGCGATATTCTTTGATATGGAGGGCAACCACAAAGCCGATGGAAAAGAATAAAATAGATGAAAAACGCATGATGGTATTTTCGACGCGGGGATCGTGCCAATCAGCGATGAGAAGCAGGAGGTTCCCAGTTTGGGTCGCGACCAAACTCCGGTAGTGCATGTGGCAAAAAACATCAAGGCCCCCGCCGATAAAACCAAGCAGAGCCCCCATCAGTCGTGTATTTTGTGGTAAGATGATTTTTTCTTCCATAGTCGTATCCCTTTTGATTTCAATTATTTTTATTATACCACTTTGCACACAAGTGGAGCAGGAAAAATCAGAAAAAGCCCTTGGCTGCAAAAAGTAGCTGAGGGCTGATAGAATTCATCTCGCTCGATCTACTGTTTTAGGCGATAGGTCTTCCGTGGTTTTTTCTTAGGAACCCGCTTGACACCCACTTCTTCCACGAATTCTCCGAACTTCACGAGGAAGTTATTGCTAACGATGGGGCGTCCAGGATTGATCAGATTGACCAACTCGGTTGCTTCATAAACGGTGAAAGGCTCCTCTAACAGATAGAGGAAGGTTGGATTCCAGTCCAGACGCCCCTGAATCCGCTTGATCGACTCTTGAATAATCTGGTAGTGGTCAAAGGCAAAATCAGAAGCAGCTAAGGGTTCTCCATCGAGCAAACACTGGGACTTTTTGAAATCGACATCGAGAAAAACAACTTCCTTGGCATCGTCACCTGCATGGGCTAAGTCTACTGCTTCTGCCGGCAGATAGACCAGATGGGCAATGGTAATGACCCAGCCTCTGGGGTCCCGCTCAGGGGTGGAAACGGTCATGAGCTGCTCCACCTTATTCACTGGCAGATCGAGCCCAACTTCTTCTTTGACTTCTCGGATACAGGCATGAGTCGCATCTTCATCCTTGTTCACAAAGCCCCCCACCAAGGCGAGGCGGTGTTGATAAGGGTGGGCCTTGCGGCGAATGGCTAAGAGCTTGAGCTTGCCTTCAACAAAACAGTAAGCTACCATGTCCGCTGTGACACTTGGAGTTTCATAAGTCGGCAGATCTTGCTCCTTGTACCACTTGAGAAAGTCTGCTTCACTAGCGACCGTCTCAAAATACTCTTTCTCCGTCATTCCTGCTGGAATCGAGAGACTTGCCATCTAAACCACCTCCTTCTTGAGGGCTTTGGTCCATTGGTACCAGCCTACTAAACTATTGAGCGTGTAAACCCAGTACATCCCTTGAATGTGAAGACTCTGATCCCACCAGAGATAGATACTAAAGACGTTGGTCGCAATCCAGAAGATCCATTGCTCCCGGTAAAGGCGGGTCATTAGGAGCTGGCCGACCCCGTTGGTCGCATCGGTGATACTATCACGGAAAGGGCGAGCGCTATGGATACTTTGATACGCGAAGCCCATACCGATCCAAATCACAGCACACAAGGCCAAATAGCGCATCCACTCGATTAAGTTCAATTTCTTGGCTTCAAAGTGAGATTCTTCGACCTTACCTTGATCATTGATCCGATTAGAGAGCCAAACATAAAGACCGATCGGTTGCATGATGAAGAAATAAAGAGTTGTCAGAACTTCCCCGTAGAAGTTTTTATTGAGGGCTAAAACAAGGTAGATAGCGGAATTCACTGCTCCAAAGAGGTAGTTACTAGCACGCCCTTCGGCAACCAGGATAACACAGACAATGCCTGTCCAAGAGGCAAACAGTCCCAGCCAATCATGCTGTCCTGTATGATTGGTCCATTCTAAGAAGAAGGGAACGCTGGAAAGAAGCAGGAGATAGATCCATTGAAAGGCTGTACGTCCCACAAAAAGGTCCTTCCACAGGAGTTTCATAATATTGACAAAACCCTGCTTTTTCGCTTCTTGGTGAACATTTTTAAAGTCTTGGATAAAGGTTGTGAATTTTTCAGATAGGTTGTTCATTAGGTGATTCATAAGCTGCTCCTTAGTCGGCTTGGTAAATGGCATCGATCACCTTCTTGGCTTCTTCGTAGTTGCCGAGGTAGTCTGATGCGAGGAAAGTAGTCGGAATGTTTCCTAGGTATTGCTGGCGCAATTGGTCCAGGTAATTTGAAAAGCTGGTGCGGATCTCTTCGTCAGCCATGGTCATGTCTCGGAAGCCATCATTGACATAAGAGCCGATCGGCTGTACAAAAAGGATCAAATCCCATTTTTCTTTGGAGAGAATACTGACAAAGAGGTTGTCAAAGGTATCGGTCATGCTGGTATCCTGGCCTTCGACTTCCATGTAGTAGTCGTAATAACCCTTGGTTACCAGGGAATTGGTATCGGCGATGACAAGGCCTCGATTGGCACTACTATCGATGAGCTTAGAGGTTTGATCATACTGTCCTAAGAGTAGGTAATAGTAATCTTTTGGCGTGAGCTCATCATCCCGCACATTGTTCTTGATCTGGTATTCACGGGCATACTCAAGACTAACAGGTGCATCGTAAAAGCGAGCTAAGTCCTTTGCAAGGGTCGTTTTCCCGTTGCTGGCGCTCCCCATGATCAAAACTTTTTTTGTGAACTGGCGACGGAAGGGCTGAGCGATATATTTCCAGTATTTGCTTGGATTTTCCCGGATCATGGTAGCAGAGATCCCGAAGCGGCGCTCTTCTAAGTGAACTTCAAACCCTCTAGCTTCCAACTCTTCCTTATAGGCTTTCTCCCCTACATAAAAGATCAACTCTTCTGTCTCTGTTTGATACTGGATGGTGTCTAGGGCTGTCTGTAACCAAGGCTCCCAGCCCAAGGGATAACGAGGAAGTTCTGTCTCATCTAACTTATAGACTTGGGTCAACTCATCATTAGAGAAGGCTTCGCGGATATAACGGAAGCGTTTTTGTAAAGTCAACCCGACTTCTTCGCCACGGTCCCCTTCATAACCAGATACGATGACACGAACGCGATCACACTGACGCTTGGCCCGCTGGATCAGGTCAATATGCCCCTGATGAAGAGGCGCAAAGGTTCCAAAAACCAGGGCAATTCTTTCTTTTTTCATATAAACTCCTTTTTATAATTTTTTATAAATAGATTTTCTTTATGTTTTTATTATAAACTATATTTTCTATCTGTCAATAGTTTTTTATAAAAAAATATATTTTTCTTCAAATCAACAAAAAAAGATCTGAAAAGAGAAGCTTCTCCTTTCAGATCTTTCGCATTTTATTCACGAGTGAGGGAGTGGCTGACACCGTCTTTCAGAACCGTCACACTAGATACTGAGCCATCTTTTCCAACTACGATATCTAGAGTCGCCGCAGACCCATCGCCTGCTGAGAGATTAGCATGGTAATGGCCGTCATCCAAGGTATAGTTATAAGCGCTGATACCATAGGCTACGGGTTGGCCCCCAGGAAGTTGGATGGTCACTTGACCACCTTGGCCAATAGTGACTCCAGTGTCGCGTTTGTCAGACCAATTCCCAGCTGCTGCAGAGAAATCCCCTGCTGCTACAGAATAGACTCCCTTGTATTGGGCATTCTCAGTAGCAGAAGCTTGCTTCTTAGCATGGGCATGACCGTCTTCTAGACTTGGCAATTTTGCTTTCGCTGGTGTTGCTGGAGTGGCTACTTCTTTTGTTTCTTTTGTTACGGGTGCTGCTGGTGTCGCTTCTTTAGCTGGAGCAGGTGTTTGACTAGCTGCTGCTTGGTTATTTTTGCTACCAACAGTATGACTTTCTTCTGATTTGCTATCAGAGGATGAAGAGGCAATCGGATCTTTACTAGTGATCACTTTTTTCTTAGAAGAAGAGCTGGTTTGTTTAACCAGACTGGTCTTTGAACTGCTTGCTTCTGAAGTTTTTTCTTCTTTATTCCCGCCACAAGCTCCTAGGAAAAGACTAGCTGTCAAAGCTAGGGCTGCTAGGGAAATGATTTTTTTGTTTTTCATAACAGAACCTCTTTTTTGTAACATTTGTAATATTTTGTAACATTATTGTAACACTGTTATATGAGGCTGTCAATAGTTTCTCAAATATTTTTCTAATTTGAAAGAAATTTTAGGTAAGTTCCTAAACTTTGCAAAAAAAAGCCGGACATACTGTCCAGCTTTTCTTATTTATACACTTCTTGATAGAATTCGATCTTGTCCCCTTTTTTAACGGTGGTTTCAGCAGCACCTTTTGGAGCCATTTCGCCATTGATCTTGTACATCCAGTAAAGACCTTTGGCTTCATCTTGGCTGTGACCGTCAATCGAGGTGATCATGCCATTTTTTTCTTCAATCTTGTAGTTGGCTTTGAGCACTTTCATGAGGTTGCTCTCTTCTGCTACTTTCAAGGTTTTCGATTGCGCTTTTTGACCTTCTGGCGTCACGCTAATCGTAATCGAAATTTCGTTTTTCTTGGCAACTTCTGTGCTAGAAGCACTTGTTTGATGGTTTGTGCTATGAGACGGAGCGCAACTCGCTAAAAGAAGAGCTGCAAGTAAGGTCATCAAGCTAGAAATGGTTTTTTTCAACATAAAATCTCCTAAAGATTTGATAGATAATGGGATAGAAAATGATCGTCGACAGAGCATGGGCAAGGTTAAAACTAAAACCATTGACCAAAGCATAGGTCCACCAAGGAATATGGTATATCAAGGCATAAACACTATCGATCAAGACCCCATAAGCAAAGGACAGTAGGCCTACAAAAAGGATCTGAAGGACAAAGGGCAACCACTTGTAACTGATGCGCCAAATGAGCATCAAACAGCCAAAGGCGACAATCTGAAAGAACACAATCAGGCTCATCCCCAGGAAAAAGGCGGAGACAAACATGGTGATCATCATCACAAGAAAAGCAAAGCTATACCCTTCAAATATCACCAAGAGAAAAAAGATGGCAGAAATAGGTTGGACATTTGGGAAAGGGGCAAAAGCCTGACGTAGAGCGACACAAAGGGCCGCCAAAAGCGAAATACGGGTTAATCGCTGAAGCGTCATGACATCCTCCTAGACAATCTCAAACTTGATCGTTCCGGCTGTCGTTCCAACCTTGATCGTTTGTCCTTCTTGGGCTTGGCCTTTCAGCAATAGCTCTGCTAGTTGATCTTCCACTTCGGTCTGCAAGACACGACGCAGTGGGCGAGCTCCCATTTCTGGATCGTAGCCTTTGGTTGCTAGCAACTTGAGCGCTGAAGGCTGGAATTTGAGGGTCATGCCTTGTTCGGCCAAGGTCGCGATGAGCGGTTTGACCATGACTTTCACCACCTGCTGCATGTCCTCGCTTGAGAGACTATGGAAGACCACCTTTTCATCAATCCGGTTGATAAACTCTGGACGATAGGTCTTCTTCAACTCTTCAAACATGCGTTTTTCCATATTAGCTTGATCAAAGCGGATATCTTTGGCACCAAAGCCAACTGTCTTATCATCCCGAAGGGCTGTTGCTCCCAGGTTTGAGGTCATGATGATAATGGTATTGGAGAAGTCAATCTTCCGGCCTTTACTATCGGTTAAGACTCCGTCATCCAAGACTTGCAAAAGGACATTGAAAATATCTGGATGGGCTTTTTCCACCTCATCAAATAAGAGGACCGAATACGGTTTGTTGCGGACTTTCTCGGTCAACTCGCCTCCTTCTTCGTAGCCCACATAGCCTGGAGGGGCACCGTTGAGGCGGCTCGCTGCGAATTTTTCCATATACTCACTCATATCAAAACGGATGAGGGCCGATTCATCATCAAACAGAACTTCCGCCAAAGCTTTGGCTAGCTCTGTTTTTCCGACACCGGTAGGTCCCAGGAACATGAAAGAACCGATCGGACGCTTGTTGCTACGGATACCTGATTGATTGCGTCGAATAGCCCGACTGATACTCGAAACGGCTTGGTCTTGACCAATCACGCGCTTGTGCAATTCTGTTTCTAAGTTGAGGTACTTCTTGGCATCGGTTTGAGTCAGTTTTTGAGTTGGAATACCAGATAATTGGCTCAAGGTCACTAAGACATCTTGGTCAGTGACTTCTTTTTTGTAGACAATGGGAGCGGCCTCTACTTGTAAGAGTTGGGCTGCTTTCTTCCACTTGCCGTCCATCAAGGCCCGATCCAAGGCGGTCAACTCTTCTTTTACGTGACCGTTGGAATCGCGGTTTTGTACAGTAGCTGCCGCTTCATCCAAGAGATCAATGGCTGAATCTGGCAATTGACGGCTGGTCAAATAGCGGTGAGCATATTTGACAGCTGTTTCGATCGCTTCATCGGTAATGGTCACATGATGGTGGTCCTGATAAGTCTCTTTCAAGCCTTGGAGAATCTGGATGCTATCTGCAACACTTGGCTCTTCAATGGTGACTTTCGCAAAACGCCGAGAGAGGGCTGCATCTTTTTCGATATGCTTTTGGTACTCATCTTGGGTCGTTGCCCCAACTGTACGCAAGGTTCCCCGTGCCAGGGCTGGTTTTAGAATATTGGCTGCATCTAAGGTCGAATCAATGCCGGATCCTGACCCCATAATGGTATGCAGTTCATCGATAAAGAGAATCACGTGACCGTCTTCTTCGATGTCCTGGATGATATTGTTCATCCGTTCTTCGAAGTCCCCACGGAAGCGCGTTCCTGCAACAACATTCATGAGGTCCAATTCTAAGACACGCATTTGCGCGATTTCAGCTGGAACATTGCCACTAGCGACCCGCTGAGCCAGACCTAAGGCAAGGGCAGTTTTCCCGACCCCTGCTTCTCCCACCAATACAGGATTGTTCTTCGTCTTGCGGCTGAGGATTTGGATCATGCGTGAAATCTCTGCATCCCGGCCGATCACAGGTTCAAGCTGGCCTGCACGCGCCATTTCTGTCAAATCACGGGTATAATCTTCAAGACCTCCACTGGTGCTTGGTGGCATGCCCATCATATTTCCCATGGTTTGTCGGTTAGGGTTTTGAGCCCGATAAAGACTCCGAATGGCTTTGATATCGTTCTTGTCCCAGCCTGCCTTGTCTTCTAAATTCTTGCGAAGGGAGGCAATAGGGACTCCCTTGTCTTGCTCTGTAAAGGCAAAGCCGGCAAACTCCATGACTTGGCTCGCCAAGGTCCCACGGTCCGCTAGAAGAGAGAGGAGCACATGCTCTGTTCCCAAGGTCTTGGCATGAAGAACCTGGGCAATCTCTCTTGCGTGCTTCATAATGGCTTCCATCCGATAAGAAAATGGGAAGATTTCATACCGATTGTCGCTTTGAAAAGCTTGGCCTGTAATATGCTCCGCTGCATCCTGAAACTCATCGATCTGCATAGGATAATCGTTCAGTACAGAACCTGCCACGCTATAGGGATTATTGGCCATAGCCGTCAGGAGATGCCAAGTATCTAAGGTATGTCCCTGATAGTGGCCTGCTAGTATTTGGGCCGCTTCTATACTTTCTAACAGTGCTGTTGAATAGTTCATCTAGTCGGTATTTCCTTTTCTATCTACTTGTTGAATGATTTTTTTCAGCATACTTGCTCGTAGAATGAGAGCATCTCGACCTAGGACCTCATCGGAGGTCGTCGCAAGCAAGAGCTGCGTTTCACGTCTTGTCAATAATTTTTCTTCATAGAGCATCTGGAGGATATCATTGAAGACCTGCTGGCTGATGGTTTCTCCAATATTGGCTGCCAAGTCTTGGAGCATCTGATGGTGATCTGAAAACTGGACCTTGCCAATGCGGATATAGCCACCCCCACCGCGTTTGCTCTCTACAATATAGCCTCGACTCTCGGTAAAACGGGTCTTAATGACATAGTTAATCTGACTGGGTACGACCTGAAAGACATCGGCTAACTCACTTCTTTTGAGCTCTGCCATGCCAGCTTGAGCCAGCAAGGCCTTGATATAAGCTTCAATGCTATCAGATGTGTTCTTATTTGCCATGATGCTCCTTTCTGGCTTGTTTTTTTCTAGATGGATGCTCTACTCTTTGGCCCATAAAAAATGGCCTTGGAGTGTTCCTTCTCATCATTGACCTTATTTGACTATTATACAATTTTTACGGCTGTAAATAAAGCAAAGACTCCATGGAAATCGGAATCTCTTAAGAAGGCAAAACAAAAGAGGCTAGTGAGAACTAACCTCTTATGCGAAGAAGGAACTACTCTTTGCGACGAGCGAATTTGGCGCCTCCACCCAAGAAACCTAGACCAAGAAGGCCTAACCAAGCAAAGAAACCACTTTCTTTTGTACCGGTTTGAGGAAGTTTTCCTTCCGATTGTAGAGAAGGACTTTCAACATCTTTTTTTTCCGGATGATCTGAAGTCAAAACAGAAACTGCTTCTGGGGTTTTCGGTTGGAAGAAAACTGGTCTTTCTTTTTCTTTTTTGTCTTCTGCTTGAGAAAAAGTTGCAACTTCTGGCTGCTCCTTACTTGGAGTGACAGGAGTGGTTGGAGTCGGCATATCAGCTATCAACGGACTTTCTTCCGCTTCCTTCGTTCCAACTTCTGTGATCTGGTCCTGAGCCTCCACTTCGACAAAGGCATCGACTTCTGTCCGAATTTCTTTGCCTTCTTGTCGAACCTCGATCAATTTCAGCCGGCGTCCGACCTTCCCTGCTTGAAGGATCCGGCTCTCGCCCTTGGCCAAGTCCTTGTTCTCACGCGTTTGACTCTCAAATGGAATCTCCTCTGCTTCGATGAGAAGCTCTGGCTTTTCAAGAATCAGATCTCGAACACCTTGATCTGGGCGTGTCTGCGCCAGGGGTTCATAATTGTGAGCATCTTCTAAGGTGGTTTCAAGGGCTTCCACTTGATTAGCTGCAGCAACCAAATCTGGTCGCTCTTGATCCAACAACTGAGTCAAGTCCGTCAATTGTCCTTGAACCGTCGGTTTGAGGTCTGCTTTCAAGCGATCGAGAGAAGTAGCCTTGATCTTTTCTACTCCTTCTCTGATGATCTGTTGCAGCTCTTCTTGACTGAGCAGCTGACTATCTTTCCCTGAGAGGACAAATCGGTCCACCTGGATGGCTCTAGATGACTGAGGATCATTGAGGGCTGGATCCAGATGCAGGCGTAGCTGGTGGTAGCCTTTTGCTAGGCCTTGTAGATTGACCAAACTCTGGTCGAGCTTGCGTTGATCTCCGTAGCCACTGAAATAATGATCGCCTTCGATCTCATAATCATGGCCCCGACCTTCTTCGAAGGCCATTTCTTTTCCATCCAGGGTGACGCTGTAGAGCCCATGACTTGGATCAACCACTCCTCGGACCTCCACGCCGGTGCCCTTAAAGGTAATGGTCACTTCAATGTGTTTCTTGCCTTCTTCATCGGTCACTTGGTTAAAGCTAGACCAAGATTCTGTGCCATTTGAGAAGTTTGGATTGTCTGTCTCGTGCTGCCAACCCTCACTGTAATGCAGTTTTGGATCTTGGTCATCTACTTCTTTGCGATTTTCTGGAAGCAGGTCCTCGTTCATCACTTGGACTGTCAGTTCTGGAATAAAGCCGACCAGACTTCCTTGATCCGGATGCAACAATTTGACCTTAAAGTCATAGACATCGGTTGCTTTTCCTGCAAAATCAAGGGTTGGAACTTGGACTGTTTTTTCTGTCTCGCCATCTGCGAACTCAAGGGTGACGTTGGTATCTTTGTAGACCTTGCCATGAACCCCTGTTCCTGGTTCTGTGATTAATTTCAGACTGGCACTTCCTTTAGAGCCACCTTTTCTCTTGACGAGGATTTGCGCTGGGTCGCCTTTCTTAACAGCTAGAGTTGGCTGAGCAAACTCAAAGAGACCCTTTTCTTGGTTATTGAGGGCATAAATCCCTTCCGTTGCGATCGCATCTCCCTTGCTATTGACCAAGGTCAAGGTATGAGATCCTGCTGCCAAGTCCGGTGTTTCATAGACCTTTTGGCTACGTTTGCGGCTTGGGCTTTGGGTATTGACGGTCGCTAGCTTTTGTCCATCGACATAGACATCCATTTCCCCATGACCAGGGTCGACAGTTGCGACCACATAGGCCTTAGTGCCTTCAAACTGATAGGTCACCGAAGCTCCCTTTTCCTTGGTCCACATAGAGGTACCTCGAACGCCTTCTCCCTCTTCATTCCACTGACCATTGGCCCGGTCAGCAGTCCGGTCAGAATGATAAGTCAAACCAAGCGGATAGCCATCAGTTTCTTCAATGCTAGCTGGCGTCTTATAGACAGAGACTCCGTTCAAGATTGGAGTGGCTTGGGCATCAGTGATGGACACCCGGATATAGCGACTATCAACTGGTTGCCCTTTGATTAATCGGCGGTATCCCACAGTTGAGCCAGCTCCATAAGGAACCCATTGCCCATTCACTGCCACATCAATGGTGAAGCCAGAAATCCGTTGGCCTTTCTCGATGGTTTCTTTGAGCTCTACCACATCAAAGTGTTGCTCTTTTCCAAGATCGAGGACAAAAGATCCGGTCTTGGCATCATCAGCCGGGGCCCAACTGGTCTTTTCATCGCCATCTGTCAAATGGCTAGCCTTGTAGAGAGAATTGCGTCGTGTCGAGTCAGCTTCGACCAAAGCTCCTGCCGCATAGTTCACACTGTAGAGTTGGTCCAAGGTCTGGCGGAATTCTTTCAAACGGGCTACATCGGCCTCCGCAAATTTTCCGTCTTGATTGGGTGGAATATTAAGCAGAAGCGGGGTGCCATGGCCGACCGATTTGAAGTAAATGTCCATCAATTCGCGCAAGGACTTAGGTTCTTGATTGTCATGGTAGAACCAGCCGGAGCGGATAGAGACATCGGCTTCTCCCACTGAGTATTGCTTCCCTTCCGGATCCCCGTGATTGAGGTAGCTATTGGATGGATTGTTGCGGATCTTATCTGGATTGACCTTTTGCCAAACAGGATCTCCGGCAATCCCCTTTTCATTTCCAATCCAACGAACATTGGTCGGCTCAGCTGAGAAGATGGCAATATCCCCTTGGGCCTTGCGAATGGCTTCAAACCACTTGTCAAAGGTATAGGTGACTTTTTGAGCCCCATCGCCACGCGCACCATCCATCCAGACTTCTACGAACTTGCCCTTGTTACCATATTTTGGATCTTCAAGGATTTCTTTGAGCTGGTTGAGATAGTATTCGTTGTATTGGTCCTCTGTATCCACATGGTAGAGCGGGCTGTGAGCATCCCAAGGCGAGAGGTAGACCCCCATATCCATGTCATACATGCTGGCAGAAGCAGAAACCTCGGCTAGGATATCGCCTTTCCCTTCCTTCCAACCGCTTTTAGCAATTGTATGGTCGGTGTATTTGGATGGGTACAAGAGGAAGCCATCGTGGTGCTTGACGACCATGATGGTTCGTTTGAAGCCCGCGTCTTTCAGGGTTTTGATCCACTGATCGGTATCCAGATGCTCTGGATAGAAATAATAAGGATCTTCTTGCCCATCTCCCCACTCACGATCGTAGTAGGTATTCATCCCAAAGTGGATGAAAGCTGCTAGTTCTTCGCGGTGGTATTGCATCTGAGCCTTGCTTGGAAGTGGTCCGTAATCCGCAATCTCAGTCTCCTCGTTTAGAGAAGTGGCTGGTTGGCTTGCTTCTGTCCCTTGACTGACTGTGCGATTTTCTTTCTCACTAGTAGCTGCTGAGGGCTGTTCTGATTCTTCTTGGTGCTCGTTCACAGTTTTCTCCTCCTTTCCTTGATCTCCTGCATTGCTCGTTTCAACCCGTTCTTCACGTGGTTCACTATTCTCAGCTTGTTCCTCTGCGTAACTGGTAGTCACTCCCAAAAAACAAGTCGCTACGACTACCGAGCAGACGCCTACTGAGAGTTTACGAATGCCAAATCGATTTCTCTTATCAAATAATCTTTTTCCCATATTCCATTCCTTTATGTCATCAGGTAAAGAGGGTGGAGACTTTCCCCATCCTCTTTCTGTTACCTGTGAACTTTTCACCGTATAGTTGCTGGCTTATCCAGCTTTTTACTTGGCCTTATCGGCTCTTTTTTTCTGATCATCCAGCACAGCACCGGCAAGACCTGCTGCTAAGAGACCTGCCACAAGGCTTGCGACGCTTTCTTCCGTTCCTGTATTTGGTAATCTACCTTCGGAAACTGGAGCAGTTGAAACTGCTGGTGTTTGAGCTGTTTTCTCGACTTCCTTCCCTGCTGCATCTGTCCCTTCCTGACGCACTGCTTTGACCTCAAGAGATGCTTGAGGAGTTGGGGTAGCTACTGGTCCTTCTGAGCCATGAGGATGTTCTGGGTTCGGAAGCGGTTGTGGCTCTGGCCGTGGTTGCGGCTCTGGCTGTGGTTGCGGTTGTGGCTCTGGTTGTGGCTGAGGTTCTGGATGAGGTTCTGGCTGTGGCTCTGGTTGTGGCTCTGGTTGTGGAGTGTCTGGAAGTACTTCTTTCGTGCCCACCTCTGTGATTTCTGCCACTGGATCTAGCTCTACAAAGGCATCCAGTTCCTTCCGGCTTTCCACACCATTTTCTTGAGAAACTTCCACCAAGCGCAATTTGCGGCCTTTTTGACCTTCTTGAACCACACGTTTCTCACCTTTTGGAAGATCCGCATTTGGACGTTCTAGGCGTTCAAAGTCCATCTCTTCTGGCTCAATCACCAACTCTGGTTTGGTATGGGCCAGATTCTTAACCCCTTCTTCAGGAATGTCTGAGCCTGTAGGTGCTTTTACGGATAGAGAAAGTTGATATACTTTTTCGAGCTTGCCATCTTCTGAGACAACCTTGATAAGAACCGGAGCATTGGCACTTTTAGCATCGATGACCGTAACGGCTGTTCCATTCTTGCCTTGTGCTGAAACGATTGGACGTTCTCCCTCATACTCTAGATGATAATCTGTCACATCTGGTTTAAAACCTTCTAGGTCTTTGCCATTCACTTGGATCGTAACGTCAGTTGTTGCCTGGGCCTCTTCTGTTGGGGCATAGGCGCTCAATTCAATGATTCCAATTCCTTTAAGATTTTCGTCACGGACCATTCTTAAACGGATGGCTTTCGTTCTGGTTTCGTTGAAGCTGAGGTTAGAGATAT
Organism: Streptococcus sp. 20925_1_77; assembly: GCF_041432125.1. NCBI lineage: Bacteria > Bacillati > Bacillota > Bacilli > Lactobacillales > Streptococcaceae > Streptococcus > Streptococcus sp. 20925_1_77. The sequence continues at coordinate 76,678 of NZ_JAPVZB010000007.1, read as the reverse complement.
AACCAGGCTCAAAGGCATAATCCAAGCTATACGGGATTTCTTCCCAGTTTGAGGCTTGGTTAAATGGATGATCTGGAAGATTCTTCAGATTGCCATAATCATCCGGAACATCAAAGTCTGGACCAATATAGCGTTCAAGAACCGTTTTCGTTGGCAGACCTGTTTCCTGATCTGCAAAGAAGTCGACCGCTACTTTATTGACTAAGCGCTCTGTTACTTGACCATTTTTCTTGAAAATGAGACCAGCAAACACTTCTGTTTGATCCGGCTCTCTCTTCCAGTTGGTCCAACGGTAGTACTCGTTGTAGCCACCATCATTGATGTAATCGATATAGTCGATTTGATTTGGATCGAGATCGTTGGTTTCACTAGCAAATGCTCTGGTATCCTCTGCATTGTAGTCACGGTTCACAGAGAGGATTTCTCCTGTCTTTTCTGACACCCGGACGGTCAGCTGAGCTGTCAGATCATAGCCAATGACTTTTCCTTCCAGCGTGAAGCTACCTTCGTGAGAAAGCGCATCAGCTGGTAGAGGCTTCCAGTCCACCGTCAGTTCCTTGCGTTCATAGCCTGTATCCCCTTGGAAGTAAACGCCTACGGTAGATGGTAGAACTAGATCTTGACCGACTTTCACAAAACGGCTGCCTGCTTCTACTGCTACTGGAGTAGCTTGTTTCAGTTTTTCTGCATCACTTGTGAGATGGAGACGGTATTCTTGTAAGATAGTACCATCTTCTGCTTTATGGATGACACGGATTGGCTCACCTTCATGGACGCTTGGTACAACCGTTGCAAGACCGTGATGGCTGGCTGTCGCTTCCACTTGTGGATAAGCCCGATCACGCGCATCGATGTAGTAATCGGTCACACTTGGGTTGACACCTGGCAAGACATCGCCATTGACGCGAATGGTCAACTGGCTCTTTTCTTCTGCCGCCACCTTATTGGCAAAGATCTGAATCTCTGAAATAGAGCTTCCACGTTTGCCTTCTGGTGTCTTCATGCGGATCCGAACGGCATAGGTGTCGACTTTATCAAAACTGAAATGATTCATCTTGCCAGCTGCTACCGGTTCTTCAACGGTTAGGTTGCTGACTTCTTTCCAGTTGGCTGGATTGTTAAATGGATGGTCTGTTTCGTCTTTGACACGATTTGGATTGCTTGGAACTGTTGGGATTTGCTCTCCTGTATAGTACTCAATCACGTATTCACTTGGAGCCCCAACGCCGTGGTCTTCATGGAAACCAACATGGAGGTTGTCCACTGCACGCTTGGTCAAGATACCAGAGTCCCCAAACAAGATTCCAACCGAATCTTCCGCATTGTCACGGCCCCAGTTGGTCCAACGGTTAGCTGGAGCATCGGTAAAGGAGATGACCTTGTCATTGACCTTAGCAACTGGATCTGCATCGTTAGAGTCACTTGCAAAAGCGAGTGGCAAGACAGATCCTGTCCATTGCTCTGCTACATTGGCTCCCTTGACTGTGGTGCTAGAAACACGAATATGAAGACGGGTTGGAAGATCCGTTCCTTCTACACGACCAGCTAGGACAACTTCTCCTTCTTTGGCCAAGAGTTGCGGATCGACCGCATCCCAGGCCACCTTAGCAGTATAGGTCTTACCATTAGAGTGATAGGTACGCACGCTTTCTGGAAGGGCTGGTTTTTCTCCGACTGGAGTGGTAGTGCTGACTTCTTCTACAGCGATAATGCCTTCAACCGTCACTTGAGCTTGGGCTTCTTTTTCCACACCCTCTACATGACCGGTGACTGTAAAGCTATGGTAATCCTTGACTTGATCTGCGGTTACAGCATCCCAGGTCACGCGTTTTTCTTTAGGGAATCCCTTATCATACTCGACCAAGACGGTCTCTGGAAGAGCTGGCAAAATGTTTCGATCTGTACTAATCCGTACAGGACGCACCTTGACAACCGTCTTTTCTTCAGGATTTGGTGTGATGGTAAAGCTGACTTCTCCCGTTTGTCCTTGGAAGTTGGCTTCTAAATGAACCAAGCCTACTTCCCGCAATTCCAAACCTTTATTGGTTGCGACTGCTTTTCCTTGACTACCAGCTCTTGTTTTCACATCGATTTGATCTGCTTTGAGACTTGCTTGGCTACCATCTTGGTAATGGGCAATGACTTCAAGTGGTACCGTTTGGTCTTCCTTGAGTTCCTGTCCTTCTGGCAGACGCAATTCTAGGCGCTCAATCTGTGGACTTTCTTCTTGGAATTGGACCACATAGGTCTGTACAGCTCCCGTATCCTGAGCAGTTACAAAGATTTGAGCTTTCAAACCATTTTCACGGTTAGCTTGGAGGACCGTCACTTGGGCATTTTCTGCACTTGCTGTGACTTGACCTGGCTCTTGACCATAAGCGAGGGAACGGAAAATAGTATGGTTGCCACTACCAAATTTTGGAAGAGCTACTCCATCTAGCTGAACCGTTGGTTTCTTAGCCTTGGCTACTTCTCCTCCTGCAACCACTAGTGTTGCTTGAACCGTTTCCCCATTGCCTAGGAGTCCTGTCGCTTTCAAGCGTGCTCCTGGTGTGGATAACTGATCTTCTTGACCAGCTTCCAAGGTCCATTGATCGACTTCATAGTGAGCACTGGTCCCATCGGTGAAGACTAATTGCACAGTCTTATCCACTGTCGCTAGGTCTGCTCCCTGCGGGATTTGTTTGATGACTGGAAGGACTTGTTCCACGCCGATCACATCAACCAGAGCTTCGACCGTGCGTCCTTGAACATGACCTGTCACACGGACTTGGCCGGCACGGCTATAGTTTGCTTTGTCCCATTCAACAGCTTCTTCTTGGGCCTTGCCATCGCTATAGACCACATTGACCTTACTTGGTAAGGCAGGCTCTTCTCCCAGATAAGCACTTTGTCGAACCGGTTCGACTCCCAAGACAGAGCGTTCTGCTTGGTCCTTCTTACCTGTAAAGAGGCTGACTTGGTCTGATTGCAAGCGATCTGAGTCTGCATACAGAGTAAAGGCACCCGCCTGCTCAGTTGATTTGACAATCACAACCCCTTTGCCGTTGAAGGCTTTGCGTTGCCATGAGCCATCTTCCTGCGCTTTGTAGCGTTCACGGCTAGCTTGTTCCCCATTATCGACACCGACAATTTGACCTTGCCCATGCAGATGGAAATGCACCAAATTATTGGCAGTTGGGACGACACGACCTGCTTCATCGACGATTTCATATGTAATATAGGTCAAATCCTTGCCGTCTGCTACAATGGCGTGTTCTTCTTTCAGCAGGCGAACACCGGCTGGCTTCCCAGCTGTCTCGATCTGATCACGTGCGATCACTTCGCCTGCTTCGTTGCGCGCAATAGCTTCTACTTTACCTGGTACATAAGGAACCAACCACTCTAGATAGAGTTCATCCGGATTTGCCCCTTCTTGGTAGGTCCGGCCATCAGCTGTGGCCTTCTTGGTAAAGGTCTTCACTCCTTGTGATTCCCCATTGACAATCAATTCCACACTGTGAGCATTGGAGAAGGTCCGAACAGGGATCCGGCCTTCTTCGTCCATGACACGATTGGCTAATTCTGGATTGTCCCAGTTCCAATGTGGCAAGAGATGGACCATCGGATGTTTCTCTGCCGATACCCATTGACTTTGGTAAAGGTAAAAATCATTCTTTGGAAGGCCGGCAGTATCCACGATACCGAAATAAGAACTTTTCACAGGTGTGTCATTTTGGTTGTGCCATGGTGTTGGCTCACCGATATAATCAGTACCGGTCCAGATAAATTGTCCTGCATAACCGGCATGATCACGGTCAAAGGTCCAAGAGGCGGTTGCTGTCCGACCCCAACCAACCCGGTCATTGCCGTAGTCTGATTGTTCATAGTGGCGGTCTTCTTGGTTGCTGCCAACCCATTCTCTTTCAGGATGATAGTATGAGCCCCGTGTCCGCGTTGCAGAAGAGGTTTCCGAACCATAAATGAGCCAGTTTGGATGTTTGGCCCGTAAGCTTTCATAGTTGGCCTCTGAATAGTTAAATCCAACCGCATCGAGCTCTGCTGCTACCTTTTCATGGCCTCCTGAGCCATCACCAAAGCGGAATTTATCAGCTCCCATGGTGACATAACGGGTTGCATCCACGTCCTTGATGGTCTTGACCAACCGACGAACAGTTGCGACAGATTTGTCTGAACCATCTGCTTCACCGACTTCGTTACCGATTGACCACATGACAATGGCTGGATTGTTCTTGCCCCGCTCTACCATGGTTCGTAGATCGTAATCGGACCAAGTATCCCCCTTACGAGCTTCTGGGTGAGTGGCATCTTTTTCAAAGAAACGACCATAATCGTATTGTTTCTTACCACCATACCAGGTATCAAAGGCTTCTTCTTGGACCATCAAGCCCAACTCAGCAGCAATTTTTAAGGTTTGTTCACTGGCTGGGTTGTGGGTCGTCCGAATCGCATTGACCCCCATGTCTTTCATCTGTTTGAGACGACGGTATTCAGCCTTGTAATTTTCCTCAGCTCCAAGAGCCCCGTGGTCATGGTGAAGGGATACTCCGTGGAATTTCGTCGCCACCCCATTGAGGAAGAAGCCACCTTCTGGCGTCCAGTTGAGATAGCGATAACCAAAGCGTTCCTTTTGCACATCGACCAACTGCGAATCCCGATAAACCCGCGTATACAAGGTATAGAGAGCTGGATGATCCGTTTTCACATCCCAGAGGGTTGGTTTTTCAACATGCAAGGTTTGAGAAAGGTTGATCGCTTGACCTGCTAGAACAGCTTGTGCTTCACTGCGCGTTTTTTCGCTCACCACTTGGCCATTTTGATCGACAATTTCATATTCCGCATAAATACTATGGGCTTGATCATCTTGGTTGACAATGCGGCTCTTCACCACCGTATCTACTGCCCCATTTTGCTGTTTTTCCAACTGAGGGGTCGTAATCGTAGTCCCATACTGCGCTAAATGAACCTTGTCCGTCACACTCAGCTTAACATCCCGGTAAATCCCGCTACCAGAATACCAACGGCTACTTGGTTGTTGATTGACCACATGAACGGCGATGGTATTCTCGCTTCCATCTGCGTTCAAATAAGGAGTAATATCATAAGAAAAGGCATTGTAGCCATTTGGATAATGACCAACGAATTGTCCGTTTACATAGACTTTGGAATCCATATAAACCCCGCCAAATTCCAAGCGGACCTTCTTATCTAGATCTTTGTCGTCCAAACGGAAGGTCTTACGATACCAAGCATCCCCTCCGTTTAATTGACCCCCCTCATTTTGAGCAGGAGAGTTGTGATCGAAATCAAAGAAAATAGACCAGTCATGAGGAAGATCTAATTTTTTCCAATCCTTGACATCCACTTGACGCCCTTCTGCACCAGGAGCTGCATTTAATTTAAAATACCAATCTTTATTAAAATCACGTTCTCGATCTTGCACAATATCCTCCGCTACACGATTTTGATCTGGAGCAGCAGTTTCTTCCGTTCCTGTAGCACGCTCAGATGAAGTAGAAACAGGCTGGCCCTCTCCTTGAGGGGCTGGCTTTTCCTCAGCTCTGGTAGGGGTGATGACAGCTGGAGCTTCTGAAACTCTTGCACCAGCTTCAGGAACTTCCGTTTCTGAGTTTTCCGTTACAACACTTGGTGTCTCCATCGAAGTCGGTTCACTTTCGAGGGCTGGCTTTTCTTCCGCATGGACCCTTGAAAGACCCAAGGCAGAAATCCCAATCACAACAGAACAAGCTCCAACTGAGAGCTTACGAATACTAAAAACAGGACGCTTTTCAAAAAAAGACTTTCCCATAAAAACCTCCTCTTAGGATTAACTATTCAATTTGTAAGCGCTTCCTTATACCTGCGAACGCTTACAGAAAATCACATATTAACTATACCAAAAAAATAGAAGCGATAGGCCTCGATTTCGCTCCAACTATAGTTAGATTAAGAATTCCTTTAATTAGTGGAAATCTCCTACAAACCAAAAAAATAGAAGCCAACGGCTTCTATTTTTTTATGATCTTATAATCCTGGTTCTTGACCAAGTTCAGCAGCCACCATCCAAATGTTCTTTTCAAGTTCTGCTTTCGCCCCAACAAAGATATCGTTGGTTACATCGTCGCCTTCAGCGTCAGTAACATCCAAAGCTTTTTGGTAAAGGCCATCAAGGTAATGGAAGATTTCAAGAACACGTGCCAAGCTTTCTTCTACATTTTTTGTAAATGCTCCACGGCGTTCTTCAATATTGCTGTGTTCCAAAAATTCAGTCATGCTAGAATAAGGAGCCCCACCAAGAGTGATCAAGCGTTCGCTCACTTCATCCAAGGTTGCATCCAAGCTGTCCATGTATTCGTCCATTTTTGGATGCCAAACCATAAAGCCACGTCCACGCATATACCAGTGTACTTGGTGGAGGGCAATGTGAGCTACGTAGAGATCTGCTACGACTTGGTTCAAGAGCGCTTTTGTCTCTGGAAGACTTTCTTTATTAGAAGGTGCAAAAGTTGCTACATCAGTAGCTGCTTCATGTTTCATAGTTGTCATATCGTTTCTCCTTTTTATAATGATTCTAATTAACTATGTCTTTATTATATGCTTCCTCATTCAGAAAGTCAAGATAAAAGATTTAAAAATATCATTGTTGCCAATTGAGAAAAGATACGATAGAATGAAGAAGACTAATCGAAAGGCTTGACTAATGAAATATATCTTTACCTTCCTGATCTCCATGGTTCCCCTTGTTGAATTGCGCGGAGCCATCCCTTTTGCCATTGCAAATGGTATTCCCTTATGGACAGCGCTCCTGATCGGAGTGATCGGAAATCTTCTCCCCGTCCCTCTGATCTTCTTTTTCGCCCGCCATATCCTCACTTGGGGGGCAAAAAAACCAATCATAGGAGGCTTTTTTAGCTGGTGTCTCAATAAGGGCCATAGAGGCGGACAGAAATTAGAAAAAGCTGCAGGAGACAAGGGAATCTTCTGGGCCTTATTGCTCTTTGTGGGAATTCCTCTTCCGGGAACTGGTGCCTGGACCGGTGCCCTTGCGGCTTCTATCCTTGACTGGGACTTCAAACGCAGTAGCCTCGCAGTCATGCTCGGAGTGATCCTAGCCGGCCTCATCATGGGAACCCTGTCCCTGCTCTTAGGAATCGATACCTTCGCACATTAAGCAAAAGAATGAGCCCATGATATCAATTCACATAATATCTTCTCTGAATCTTTCCTTAGGTGAGTTATTTAGATGAATTTATCTTACAAAAAAAGAGGTTCCCATCGAAACCTCTTTTTTTGTATTCTTAGTTGTTAAGAGCTGCTGCCATTGTAGCTGCAACTTCTGATTCAAAGTCGTTAGCTGCTTTTTCGATACCTTCACCAACTTCAAAGCGAGCAAACTCAACTACTGAAGCATTTACTGATTCAAGGTAAGCTTCCACTGTCTTGCTGTCATCCATGATGTAAACTTGTGCAAGAAGAGTGTAGGCTTGGTCAACTTTAGTGTTGTCAAGCATGAAACGATCCATTTTACCAGGGATGATTTTATCCCAGATTTTTTCTGGTTTACCTTCAGCTGCCAATTCAGCTTTGATATCTTCTTCAGCTTGAGCGACAACTTCGTCAGTCAATTGAGCTTTAGAACCATACTTCAAGTGTGGAAGAGCTGGTTTACCAACCATTGCACGGCTTTCGTTATCTTGGTCGATGACGTGGTTCAATTGTGCCAATTCATCTTTCACGAATTGTTCATCCAATTCTTTGTATGAAAGAACAGTTGGTTTCATCGCAGCAATGTGCATTGAGATTTGTTTAGCAAGTGCTTCGTCTCCACCTTCGATCACAGAGATAACACCGATACGTCCACCGTTGTGTTGGTAAGCACCGAAGTGTTGTGCATCTGTTTTTTCAAGCAAGGCAAAACGACGGAATGAAATTTTTTCACCGATTGTAGCTGTTGCAGATACGTATGCAGCTTCAAGAGTTTCGCCTGAAGGCATTGTCAAAGCAAGAGCTTCTTCGTTGTTAGCTGGTTTACCTTCAGCGATGACTTTCGCTGTTGCGTTTACCAATTCAACGAATTGAGCGTTTTTCGCAACGAAGTCAGTTTCAGCGTTTACTTCAACTACTGCTGCAACGTTACCATTGACATAAACACCAGTCAAACCTTCAGCGGCAACACGGTCAGCTTTCTTAGCTGCTTTAGCCATACCTTTTTCGCGAAGCAATTCGATCGCTTTTTCGATATCACCTTCAACTTCAACCAATGCCTTTTTAGCGTCCATGACACCGGCACCAGATTTTTCACGCAATTCTTTTACAAGCTTAGCTGTAATTTCTGCCATTTTTGTTCTCCTATATTTTTTTAATAAAATAAGAGGGTCGGGCTGAGCCCTGCCCTCTTAGGTTCGTTACTTATTGAATGAATTAAGCGTTGTCGCCTTCTACAACTTCAACGATTTCTTCGATTGAATCAGCTTGACCTTCAGTAGCTGCCAATTCAGCTTCTACTGTAGCAACACTGTCTTCACCTTGACGTCCTTCGATAACAGCGTCAGCCATTTTCGCAGTGATCAATTTAACAGCGCGGATAGCGTCATCGTTCGCTGGGATGATAACATCGATATCATCTGGGTCAGTGTTTGTGTCGACCATCGCTACAACTGGGATACCCAATTTCTTAGCTTCTTTAACAGCGATTTGTTCTTTATGTGGATCCACAACGTACATTACGTCTGGGATACGAGGCATGTCTTCGATACCGCCCAAGAATTTTTCAAGACGAGCGCGTTGTTTGTTCAACAATGCAACTTCTTTCTTAGGAAGAACTTCAAAAGTTCCATCTTCTTCCATGCGTTTGATTTCTTTCAAACGAGCGATACGTTTTTGGATTGTTCCCCAGTTAGTAAGAGTTCCACCCAACCAACGGTGGTTGATGAAGTATTGACCTGCACGAACAGCTTCTTCTGCAACAGCATCAGCAGCTTGTTTCTTAGTACCTACGAACAAGATCACTGCATCGTTTGCAGCTGCATCACGCATGAAGTCGTATGCTTGGTCTGCATATTTTACAGTTTGTTGCAAGTCGATAACGTGGATTCCGTTACGTTCTGTGAAGATGTACTTAGCCATCTTAGGGTTCCAGCGACGAGTTTGGTGACCGAAGTGTACACCAGCCTCAAGAAGTTGTTTCATTGAAATTACTGCCATGAGTAGTTTCTCCTTTTTTGTTTTTTCTCCTCTCTCAGACGTCAACTTGCAGCACGACCACAAGGGCAACGGTGCCACAATGGATCCGAGATGAGTATTTGCTGTCTTAGACAACTCTATAAGTATAGCAGAAATCACTAGAATTCGCAAGCTATTTGAGAGATTTTTTCAATCCCTACGATGAAATGGTTTTCTAAAGTTGTTTGACGTAAAAAGTTTTTCTTGACCTATCTTTATTTTTAGGTTACAATATTATATGTTATGGCGGTATAGCCAAGTGGTAAGGCACGGCTCTGCAAAAGCTTGATCGTCGGTTCAAATCCGTCTACCGCCTTGATAATAAAATTTTTTATCATCTTTTATCTTTTAAAAATTCCCCTAGCAATAGGGGGTTTTTTGTTGCCATTTGCTCCTTTCCTTGATTATTGATATAATAAAACCTCGCCTGATCGGCGAAGCACATTAGAAAGGGTATTTATGAAAAACATTCGTTTCTTTGCGATCGGCCTTCTTTCACTAGTGACACTAGCCGCTTGCTCACCTGCCAATTCTGCGCAACAAGCAAAAACAGCTTCTAGCTCTAGAAAACCGATCAAACAATCTTCTACCAAAGCATCATCTAGTAAATCGTCGAGCACTTCTTCAGACAGCAGTAGCTCAGATGATTTTTCAGGTCGCTTCAGCTTGGATCCAGATGATGGCGCATCTCTCCAATATGTGCCAGGAGCTGCATCCATTCCTGAGATCGAAAAACTCAAGAACCTCCACCCTACCACCGGTTTTGTATTGAGAACCGAAGATGGACAAGAGGTTGGTGGGCCAAAAGAAAGAAGCAGTTACGATGACGTAGTTGCAGCCTTTGGTCAACCCGTAAGTAGTACAGACAGTGCGAATCCTGGTGATGGAGTCAATGTTTGGGCAACAGACAATGGCGATATCATGGCTTTCTTCCGCAATAATGTGTTAACAGATATCACCTTCCGACTAAGAGGGGGCGATGCCAACCACCAGTCTACTGGCAGCATTTCCAAATCCGATACACCAAAAACGGCCCTCGAACGTCTCGGAAAACCCTATGCCATTATGCGTTCAGAAAATGGGACCAGCTATGTCTATAAAGATAGCAACGGAGATGAATCTAGCTTCTCTACACAAGGCAATAAGATCTTCAATGTTACGTCTGCTGCAGAAACCAAGCAGTTAAAAAAGATCACTGGCCTGGATAAAAATCAATAACGATCCATACAAAGAACCCTCCAAGTTTTTCTTGGAGGGTTCTATTTTTCTTACAATTCAGCAATTTGGTTCAGGTTCACTTCTGCAACTGTATCGTTACCGAACATAGAAATGACCATTTTCACCTTGTTGTTATCAATTTCAGTGATCTTACCAGTATAGTCTGTGAAGGCACCGTCGATGATGCGAACTGTGTCGCCCACCTTGACATCCAAATCAAACTCTTGAACGGTTTGACCCATAGAGAGCAAGATGCTACGGATTTCTTCTTCCAACAATGGAGTTGGTTTTGAACGGTTTCCGTGTGATCCAACGAAACCAGTAACGTTCGGTGTATTCCGAACGACAAACCAAGCTTCATCTGTCATGACCATTTCTACCAAGACATAACCTGGGAAGCGGTTTTCTTCGATTTCTTTTGTTTTACCATTTTTCTCAACTTGTACGGTTTGAGTTGGAATCTCTACGCGCAAGATGTTTTCTAACATATTGTAAGTTTGCGCACGTTGCAAAAGATTCTCTTTTACCTTGTTTTCATATCCTGAGTAGGTTTGTAGTACAAACCAGCCTTTATCAAAACTGTCCATTTGGGCATCCTTTCTTTCTGTTTAGCCTGCTCGAGCTTTTGTGAACATACTAAAAAAAGCCTCTTGGCTTTCCTTTTCCTAGCTTCATTATACCACATTTTGCAGGAATTCAAAGAGGTTTGCTGATTTATTTTTAAGAAAAGGCAACAAAAAATGGGAGTGGGAAAGAACTCCGACTGGTTAAAAAGAGTTCGTTTTCCCACCCCCGCACAGTTGATTAGGCCATCTTTGAAGCTTAAAAAGCGAACAAAGATGCCAATTAACCACTGCGTATTGCAGTTATTCCTATCAAAAATCAAAGGCTGGACAGTTGTTGCCCAGCCTCATGGCTTCTTTTCTTAAAAGAAATTGATCATGTGCAATAGGCCACGTGCAATGACTTTGTCAAACAAATAAATCAATGCCACAAAGAAAGCGGTGTACTCAATCACTGAGATAAAGTTTTTCCATCTTTCCTTGCGATTTGGCCAAGTTGTATCTTTTAGTAAGACGAAAATATCTTTAATGAATTTCACAACTCTCTCCTATCGTGTTTCTTTATGGATGGTATACTTGCTGCAATGCTTGCAGAATTTATTGACTTCTAGACGTGTTGGTTTTGGCGTCCCACTCAACTTAATGGAGTAATTGCGTGACCCACAAACCGTACACGCTAGACTTGCTTTTTTTAATGCCATAACGCCTCCGTTCACCCCATTATAGCAAGTTTTCCACGTTTTGACAAGAACAGAAAATCTCCTGTCAAGAAAAAAGCAAATCTAAAGCGTTATCACTCTGGTTTTCTCCTCATTTTTGGTAAAATAAAACAAAAGGAGACGAATATGAAAAGCGATCATCTAAAAGAAAGTAGAAATATCGAAGACCGCCGAGGGCAAAGCTACTCCCAGTCTTCAGGCAACAGTAACCTTGGTGGGGGCATTTTACAAATCTTACTATCGCCGGGGAGCTTCAAAAGTAAGATCGTCCTCATCCTTCTTCTGGTTCTTCTAGGAGGTGGTGGCGCTAGCCTTGGGGGTCTCTTTGGAAATGGGACTTCTTCCCAACCTTACCAGTCCACCCAAGTCACGCGCACCAACAAGACCCATGTCGACGATGCAGATGCCGAGTTCGTCAGCAAGGTCCTTGGAACAACAGAAGATCATTGGCACAAGGCCTTTCAAGCCGAAGGACGTACTTACCATGAGCCCAAACTAGTCTTCTATACCGGACGGACACAGACAGGCTGTGGGGTTGGGCAAGCATCGGCTGGTCCCTTCTACTGTCCGACCGACAAAAAGATTTATTTGGATATGAGCTTCTACAAGGAATTAACCACCAAATACAAGGCTAGTGGCGACTTTGCCATGGCCTACGTCATCGCCCATGAAGTCGGCCACCACGTACAAAACGAGCTGGGAATCCTTGGCAAATACCATCGGATGCAACAAGGTCTTTCTGAAAAGGAACGAAATGCCATCAGTGTCCGCATTGAGCTACAAGCCGATTACCTAGCAGGTGTCTGGGCCCGCTCCATTCAAGACCGAAATCTTCTAGATATCGGCGATATCGAAGAAGCCATGAATGCGGCTCATGCAGTTGGTGACGACACACTCCAAGAGCAAGCCTACGGTTACTCGGTGCCAGATAGCTTTACCCACGGAACTTCGGAACAACGCATGCGCTGGTTCAAACGGGGCTACCAGTACGGGGATCTCCAACACGGCGATACCTTTAGCTTGTCAGATAGCGAACTCTAAACAAAGGTCTATTCAGAAATCCTTCTGAATGGATCTTTTTAGAATATAGACAAATTGCATTTTACATAAAACAATCTAAGTAACGTTGAAAAATTAAAATAATTAATACTATTAGGATCATTTCAACAGAAACTTTCCGCTGTGAGAAAAGTGCTAGAAACACTATTGTTTCTAGCACTCGGGAGTTTTGGAACCTTAGGTCCAAAACTAAGTCATGGAACTTCTTCGAAGTTCGCTGACGTCCGTACTCACCTAAGGAAAGTTTCTAAGAAGACTTTGTCTTCAATCTGCAAAAAACGATTCAGAAATTCTTCTGAATCGTTTTTTGATTAGAAACCAAGCCAGCCTTTGAAGGTATCCCAAGCGTTTTTCGCTTTTCCTGGAATATCGGCCTCGTCGATTGCTTTTTTCGCATTATCGACCATATTCGACGCCTTTTCTTTGACATCCTCAAAGAAACCTTTGTCTTCTTTGCTATCTGTTTCTGTCGTTTCTTCTCCGACTGGCGCAATGCCATTTTCAGCATAAGAGTTCTTCACCGAGTCAAACTGGGTACCGTCTGTATAAGGCAGAACACTGTTGGCAACATTGCGGAAGATCTCAGATGCCGTTCCAGCACTACTGTCCGTCAGGTAGTGATTTTCATCGGTCGTTGGGAAACCAAGCCACTGACTGATGACCACATCTGGCGTGTAGCCGATCACCCATTGGTCTCCAGAGAGGTCCTTGTTAAAGCTGGTCTCTGTCGTACCGGTTTTCCCTGCCATGGTATAGCCATAAGGCGCAGCGTTAACCCCTGTACCATTACTGAAGGTACCAAGCATCATATTGGTCATCTTATCTGTCGTTGAACCACTCAGCACTCGGGTTGATTTCTGGCTGTGGCTCTTGACCACTTGACCACTTGCATTTTCGATCTTGGTAATGAGGTGAGCATCATTCATGACCCCACCGTTAGCAAAGGTCCCATAGGCCTGGGCCATCTGCATCGGATTGGTTGTCACACCAGCTCCCAAGGCAACGGCAAGCGACTTGTCTACCTTATCCATGTTGAGTCCGAATTTTTTCCCGTACTCAAAGACCGTATCGAGGCCCAAATCATTAGCCGTCGCTACGGCTGGAAGGTTAAGGGATTCTGCCAAGGCCTGGTACATCGGTACCGTTGGGCTAGACTGGATTCCCGCATAGTTATTAACTTCATAGCTTCCATATTGGGTGGTACTATTGTCCAATTCCTTATTGGTCGACCAACCTTCTGCAACAGCTGGGCTATAGACCACTAAAGGTTTGATGGTTGATCCTGGACTACGGGCAGCCTGGGTGGCATAGTTGTAGGTCCGGAATCCTGGATTTTGATCGCTTCCGACACGCCCTACCAGAGCCCGAACCCCTCCGGTTTTAGGATCGAGGGCGACACTACCAGACTCTGCGCGCGTGCCGTCTTCCGCTACTGGGAAGAGGGCTGTGTTGTCATAGATCACCTGCATGCTTGCTTGGTAATTTTGATCCAGCTCGGTGTAGATCCGGTAGCCATTTTTGACAATATCTTCTTCGGTCAGGCCGTATTCATTGACCGCTTCATTGATGACCGCATCAAAATAGGATGGGTAGCGGTAGTCCTCCGACTTGCCTTCATAGGCATCGACCAGCTGGCCATGGATATCCACAGCAGCAGACTGATCAGCCGTTGCCTGGTCAATATAGCCAGCTGCCACCATATTTTGGAGGACAGTATTGCGACGATTGGTCGCATTCTCTACTGAATAGAGCGGGTTATAGATTTCAGGCCCTTTGAGCATACCTGCGAGAACCGCAGACTGATCCAGGCTTAATTGACTGGCTGAAACCCCAAAATACTTCTTGGATGCATCCTCAATACCCCAAACCCCATTTCCAAAATAGGCATTGTTGAGGTACATGGTGAGGATCTCTTTTTTACTGTATTTCTTATTGATTTCAAGTGCCAGGAAGAATTCCTTGGCCTTGCGCTCCACCGTCTGGTCCTGAGACAGGTAAGCATTTTTGGCTAGCTGCTGGGTGATGGTCGATCCACCACCTGAGCGACCTAGGGTCAAAATCGCTAAGAAGAAGCGACCATAGTTGATCCCGCTATTCTTGTAAAAGCTCCGGTCCTCTGTTGCGACCACAGCATTTTGCAGATTTTCACTAATAGCATCGAGTTCGACATAGGTTCCTTTTTGCCCGGTCAAACTTCCCGCCTGGTCCCCATTCTTATCATAGATAATGGTAGTCGCCTTGAGTGCATTCTGCAAATCCTTGACGTTGGTCGTCTTTGCGAGGTAGAAGAGATAACCCCCTGTCAAGAGGCTAAAGCCTAGCCCAATGATCAGGAGAATCTTGGTCAAATGGAATCGGCGCCAGAAACGACGGAAGGGGTGCTGAGAGAGAGGCTTGCTTCTGTGCTTGCCTGAGCGACTATAAGTTGGCTCCACTGTCTCTTCCGGCAATTCCGTGTCGGGCACTTCTTCTGCCACCGCTTTGGGCGGATGATCCTTTCTAAAAAAAGTGATCAGGTTTTCAAATAATTCTTTTATTCTATTCATACCTGTTATTGTAACACCTTATCCTTGTCCTAGCAAGAAAAGATAGCTCCTCGCTATTTCTCATTTAGTTTTCTTTAAGCTTAGATTTTGCTACAATAGGGTCATGAACTATCAATTTACCATTCCACAATCCTTTCCCCAGATGACTGTGAAAGAGTTGCTTGAGGACTACTTCCTCATTCCCCGTAAGATCCGGCATTTTTTACGAACCAAGAAGCACGTCTTGGTCAATGGCGAGACCATCAACTGGCAGAGCCCCGTTCAAAAAGGAGACCAGATCCAGCTGATCTTTGACGCGGACGATTACCCTGAAAAAGAGCTCCCAGCCGGAGACCCGAGTCTGGTCGAAGAACTCTATCAGGATGAGCATGTCATCATCGTCAATAAGCCCGAAGGTATGAAAACCCATGCCAATGAGCCGACAGAAATTGCTCTTCTCAACCATGTTTCCAGCTATGTTGGATCTACCTGCTACGTCGTGCACCGCTTAGACAAGGAAACCAGCGGAGCGATTTTATTTGCCAAAAATCCTTTTATCCTGCCCATTCTCAACCGCATTTTAGAAGATAAAAACATCCAACGTGAGTACTGGGCCTTGATCCAAGGCAGCTTAGCACAAAAAACCATCGTCTACAAGGATAAAATCGGACGCGATCGCCATGATCGGCGCAAGCGCCTGGTCGATCCACGCAAGGGGCAGTACGCAGAAACTCAGGTGACGCAACTGAAAAAAATCGGACGAAACAGCCTGGTCAAATGCCAGCTCAAAACGGGGCGTACCCATCAGATCCGGGTGCATCTCTCCCATCATGGGCACCCGATTGTCGGGGACCCTCTCTATAACCCTGCACGCGGAGAGCGACTCATGCTCCATGCTCACCGCTTGACCTTCACCAATCCATTAACCCTTGAAACCATCCAAGTCGAGGCCCCTTCCAAGAGTTTCGAAGAAGGGTTGAAAAAATAAGAAAAGAACCGAAATAGTATTCTTAGAGACTTTCCTTAAGTGAGTACGGACGTCAGCGAACTTCAAAGAAGTTCCATGACTTAGTTTTGAGCCCAAGGTCTCAAAACTCCCGAGTGCTTGAAATTCTAATATTTCAAGCACTTTTCTCACTGCGTAAAGTCTCCAGTCATTATCGAATAATTCAAAAGATAAAAATCATTTAAAACAATTGACAGAATCTCTCATTTTATTTTAAAAACTTATCTGCATTCAAAAAAGAAGCCACAAAAAGAGGCTGGACAAAAACTGTTCAGCCTTTTTATATTTGATAGAAATAACTGTATGACGCAGTGGTTGATTGGCATCTTTGTTCGCTTTTTAAGCTCCAAAGATGACCTAATCAACTGTGCGGGGGTGGGAAGACGAACTCTTTTTAACTAGTCAGAGTTCTTTCCCACTCCCTTTTTATTATTGATAGCGAGGGGTTGCAAATCCACGGATATTGCCATGTCCGATTCGGTAGGTATTGCGACGGACTTGGTTGTTGGAGTTTCCTTCAATGGTATGAATGATTCCGTTTGAGACGCTTTCGACAATTCCGATGTGATCCGCAAAGCCATTGTTTTGTTGGCTATTTTGATCCCAGTTAAAGGTGATGATGTCCCCTGCTTTTGGTGTAGTGGTACCATCTTCATTCCAGATGCCCAAGCGTTTGAAGATCTGGATGTGACGTTCGACTCCACATTCACGACCAATCAAACCGCTCAAACCTTCCCGCTGGAAGACTGTTGTGACAAAGATATCACACCAGTCATCGGTCGTCTTCACTGCATAACCAACTGGAAGTGGTTTGACACTGTTGTAATCATTGACCAATTGATGGTGAGCTGCAGTTCCGCCACGAACACCGACTAGACTAGCTGCTGCCCGTAAGACACGGTCCCGTTGTCCATTCGTTACACGAGGACTAAAAGCTGTTTGATCTACTGTCGCACGGGGATGAAGGGCTGTTTGACCAAGGTTAAAGCCTTCAACGCCACCATCGACATAATCCACATAGACGTGAGTGGTATAGTTACCTGATTGGTACTGGTGATTTGCTGCTGAGACCTGCACTTCTGTATGCATTCCAGAAGGTGCTGTTGAATACCAGAAAAGATTTTCTTGGTGTGCTTGAGACCAGGCTGCGACACGGATATTCTTAATCCGACGGCCTTGAGGCGCTTGATCCACCGTTACTGTATAGGTTCCAGCACCAGAATTGACATTCTTGATCCCTGTTTGTGTCTTGGTCTGGGCATTTCGGAATTCAACTTCTGTAGTCGTTGAACCGACACCCACACGAGAACCATCATTTTGAATATAGTAAAGATGAACATGGTACTGACCAGTAGAGTTCTTGTGGTCACTCGCTTTTACAGATACCTTGTAGTCTCCGTTTGCTTGACGAGTCGCTTCATACCAGCGGATGTCGTCTTGGCCGTCCTTATCAGACCAAGTAGGAACTTGCACAGTCCGCACACCTTTAGGGCTATAGACATCCTTGATGATGACATCAAAGGTACCCGCATCCTTGTTGTTGTTTTGGATTAAGAGACTAGCAGTTGGACGAGATTGATTTTTGAAATCAATAAAGGCTTTCTTGACAAACTTGTTTTGGCCTTGAGCGTCCACATAGAAAACTTGCGCTTCATACTTGCCATCAGCGTTTTCGTGGTCACTAGCCTTGGCTGTTACAGTATATGAACCGTCTGCCTGGCGAGTTGGAGTGTACCAGATGATGTCTTTCATCCCATTGGCATGAGACCAGAATGGAATCTTCACTTCTTTATAACCATCGAAACCTTGAAGGTTCTTAGCTGTAATAGTGAAAGTACCGTCTTTTTCTGATTTTGTAATGGTCAGATCGGCTGACGGTTTAGGAGCTGTGTAGTCAATAAAGGCTTTCTTGACAAACTTGTTTTGTCCGTTAGCATCCACATAGAAAACTTGCGCTTCGTATTTGCCATCAGCATTTTCGTGGTCACTGGCTTTGGCTGTTACAGTATATGAACCATCTGCTTGACGACTTGGAGTGTACCAGATGATATCTTTCATCCCATTGGCATGAGACCAGAATGGAATCTTCACTTCCTTGTAGCTATCGAAGCCTTGAAGGTTCTTAGCTATAATGGTGAAAGTCCCGTCTGACTCTGATTTCGTAATGGTTAGATCAGCAGATGGTTTAGGAGCTGTGTAGTCAATAAAGGCTTTCTTGACAAACTTGTTTTGGCCTTTGGCATCCACATAGAAGACTTGCGCTTCGTACTTGCCATCCGCGTTTTCGTGGTCACTGGCTTTGGCTGTTACGGTATAAGAACCATCTGCTTGACGATTTGGAGTGTACCAGATGATGTCTTTCATCCCATTGGCATGAGACCAGAATGGAATCTTCACTTCTTCATAACCATCCAAGCCTTGAAGATTCTTAGCCGTAATGGTAAAGGTGCCGTCTGACTCTGATTTTGCAATAGTCAAATCTGCGGAAACCGGAGATTCCTGTTGAGGAACACTCTCATTTCTTGCTGCTACCACTCGTGCGCGTGCGCCATATGGTGCACGACTAGCTACCACAGCTGGTGCTGGTTGCTCTGATACAACCTTGTCGCTAGTGCCCTTGTCAGAAGACTGGTTATTGCTAAGAGTCGGTGTGACAGGTGCTGCCTCTGTTGCAACGGTATTTTCTGTCTGAATACCTTTCTCAACTCCCACTTCTTCGCTCGCGGTATTCTGTGCTTCTGATGAAGTTGTTGTTGCAACGATAGCTGATGTATTTTCTGGTGTTTGATCAGACGCATGTTGCTCATCGGCTTTGACTTGTTGTGTCGAAAAAGCCAACAAAACGGCTGTCCCAGCATAAAAAATAAGATCTTTCTTTTTCATGTATCTTCCTTACAATTTTTTATACGGTTGTACCCACATAGTAGTATTATAGCACAAACCGCCGGATCAAGAAACAATATCATGAGAAGAATCCTATTTTTAAAGAAAACAGAAGGCCAGATTGGCCTTCTGATTAGCTTATGCAAAAATTGAGAAGAAAGGTGCTCCAAGCTTGTTATCCATCGGGTCCTTACTCTTAATAGAGTGAAGATAATTGATGGAGTACCAGCCGTTGTTGCCGCTATTATATGGATCGCGAACATAGGTTCTTCCATTGTCATAACCATGCAAGACCAATTCATGAGTATAAGGATCACTAGTAAATTGGCTATTACCTACTGCAGCAAGTACATGCTTGCCAGCCATGAGGGCTTCTGCAATGCCTCCAGCTCCATTAATCAATTGGCTCTTCAAGCCCCAGTTACGAGTGGCAGCTACAATCCCATCAGAATCTGTTCCTGCTTCACCTTTGTTGAATGAATCAGTATTGTTGTAGAGATAATCAGCTACTGTTGTTGGCAAAATAGTTCTACCTAGGATATCTGTAAAGGTCATAGCAAGAGAGGTTGGCACACAACCTGACTGATCGACATTGCTCACACCGTAATATTTCCCAGCCCAACGAGGATCCCGTTGAGAATAATAGGTTGTCTGTGGATTCACCTTTTGATTTCGTGGAGACAAGGCTGTCTGACCGAGGTTAAAACCTTCAACTCCTCCATCTTTGTAGTCTACATAGACGTGAGTGGTATAGTTGCCCGCTTCATTACCGTGATTATTGGCAGAGACAGTGATCTCTGTGTGCATACCTGTCGGTGTTGCGGAATACCAGTAAAGATTTTCTTGGTGCGCTTTAGACCAAGCTGCGACACGAATATTCTTAATCTGACGTCCCTGAGGTGCTTGATCTACAGCTACTGTATAAGTCCCGTTCGTTGCATTGACATTCTTGATAGAAGCCTGCGTCTTAGTCATGGCATTTCTAACTTCTACGTCTGTTGTTGTGGTACCAATACCAATCCGAGAACCATCATTTTGAATGTAGTAAAGGTGAACATGGTACTTACCAGTAGAGTTCTTGTGATCGCTAGCTTTGACCGATACCTTGTAATCTCCGTTCGCTTGACGAGTCGCTTCATACCAGCGAATATCGTCTTGGCCATCCTTATCAGACCAAGTAGGAACTTGCACAGTCTGCACCCCTTTAGGGCTGTAGACATCCTTGATGATGACATCAAATGTTCCTGTATCCTTGTTGTTGTTTTGGATCAAGAGAGTGCCGGTTGGACGAGATTGATTTTTGTAATCAATAAAGGCTTTCTTGACAAACTTGTTTTGGCCTTGAGCGTCTACATAGAAGACCTGCGCTTCGTACTTGCCATCAGCGTTTTCGTGGTCAATGGCTTTGGCTGTTACAGTATATGAACCGTCTGCCTGGCGAGTTGGCGTGTACCAGATGATATCTTTCATCCCATTGGCATGAGACCAGAATGGAATCTTCACTTCCTTGTAGCCATCGAAGCCTTGAAGGTTCTTAGCTGTGATGGTGAAGGTGCCGTCTTTTTCTGATTTTGTAATGGTCAGATCAGCAGATGGTTTAGAAGCTGTGTAATCAATAAAGGCTTTCTTGACAAACTTGTTTTGGCCTTTGGCATCCACATAGAAAACTTGCGCTTCATACTGGCCATCAGCGTTTTCGTGGTCACTGGCTTTAGCTGTTACAGTATAAGAACCGTCTGCCTGGCGAGTCGGAGTATACCAGATGATATCCTTCATCCCATTGGCATGAGACCAGAATGGAATCTTCACTTCCTTGTAGCCGTCGAAGCCTTGAAGATTCTTAGCCGTGATGGTGAAGGTGCCGTCTTTTTCTGATTTTGTAATGGTCAGATCAGCTGCGACAGCATTGGCCGGTTTTGTCGCCGTATAATCGATAAAGGCCTTTTTCACAAATTTGTTTTGACCTTGGGCATCTACATAGAAGACCTGCGCTTCGTATTTGCCATCAGCGTTTTCGTGGTCACTAGCTTTGGCTGTTACAGTATAAGAACCGTCTGCCTGTCGAGTCGGAGTATACCAGATGATGTCTTTCATGCCATTCGCATGAGACCAGAATGGAATCTTCACTTCCTTGTAGCCATCGAAGCCTTGAAGGTTCTTAGCTGTAATGGTGAAGGTCCCGTCTTTTTCTGATTTTGCAATAGTCAAATCAGCTGATACTGGTGTCTGATTTTTCTTTCCAACGGCTACTGTCGTCGTTGTTCCACCTACACCTGTCATTTGTCCATTGTTCTGAACATAGTAAAGGTGAACATTGTAAAGACCGGTTGAGTTTTTATGGTCCGCTGCTTTTACATTGACGGTATAGGTCCCATTTGCTTGACGATTGGCTGTATACCAAACAAGGTCATCTTGACCACCTGTTTCTGACCAGATCGGTACAGAAACGGTTCGAACTCCATTTGGCGCCTTAACATTTGAGATGACAACGTCAAAGCGGCCCGTCATAGTATCGTTATTGACAATGTCAATCTTCCCACTTAAACTGCCTTCTGTTGGATCCGCTGCAGGTTTTGCGTTCGCGGTGAGGCGACCGGTATAGTCCACACTGTGGTCAAAGAGGTGTTTCCCTGGAAGCAATTCCGCTTGAGAAGTGAACTGCCAGGCGCCAGCTTTCCCATTGTAACGCAAACTTTTCGCATCGTTTACAGACAGTTTTGGAGAAGGGTATTGGGCAACCCAGAAATTCTGAAGACCAAATTGAGCGGTGTTGACAGGACCTTTCTTGCGAAGGTTATTTTCATCCAACCAGCTAGCACTGGTGTAGAACATCAAGTTGGTGTAACCATTTTTACGCATTTCGTCCGCCCAAGCTTGGGTGTTGCGGTTAATATTTGGCTGCATCTTGGCATCCTCAAAGTCATTGACCATGAGGGTGTTCTTTGGAATATTCAAGCGTTGCGCTTCTGCAATGTAGAATCGCGCTTCTGCACGCGCTGCTTCCTCAGAAGTATAGCGTGAGAAGTGGTAGGTCGATACTTGCAGACCCGCAGCCTGTGCATTACGAATTTGGTTCTCCGCATTTGGGTTCTTGTACCAAGTGTCTTCTGTCAATTTGACAACGACACCGCCCACGCCTTTATTAGCTAGGGTACGGTAGTCGCCAATACTAATGTCTCCGTTGTGGCTACTCACATCAACGAATGATTTTGGTTGAACCGCCACATCTGTTGAACGACCAGCAGGAGCGTGAGCGCCTGTGTTAAAGAAGGTCGTGCTTCCTGTATTAGACGGAAGAGGAGTTTCTTCTTTCTCAGTCGTCGATGCTTCTGTAGCTTTCTCTACAGATGGGGTTCCACTTTCTGAAGCCGTGGTCTTGCTCGCAGGTGCTACAGACTGTTCAGTCACATTTGCTGGTGCTGCATAGTTGCTTGCGACAGGTGCTACCGACTTTTCAGCAACGGCTACTTCTGGCGCTTTTTCAGCTTGGACTTGGTTGCCTTCAGTAGTAGCGGCCTCGTTTGAAACCAGCTCATCTGCACTGACTCCCTGAGCAGACACAGCCATCAAGACTGCCGCTCCGGCATAAAAAATAAGATCTTTCTTTTTCATATAAACTTCCCTTTATACAAATTTTATACGTTAATCATTTTACCACACGGTTTCAGCGATGAAAAGTTTTATAAGGCAAATTTTTAAAATTAGTGATATTTTTTTGAAAAACTAAAAAAAGAAGTCTGTCTGACTTCTTTTGATCTTATGATAAATGCTTTAAGGCTGTCTTTAAGTAGTGACCATCTCGGATTTCTTGGCCAACACGCTTGGCATTGTCTACCAAATCTTGGTAATCGGCATCTGAAAGATTGTCGATTGTCTCCTTCAAGTCATGAAGAGACTCTACTGCAATCCCACAGCCCTTCTCAAGTACAAAGTGAGACAAGGCTGACTGTTTCCACACCACCAGCGGGAAGCCCGATGCTAGATAAAGCGACGCCTTGTGAGAGTTGTTGTAGCGAAGATACTCGCCAAAAACACCACTACAGGTTTCCGCACTATCCCCATCCCAGACAAGTCCAAAACCACCCTCAAGGGCTGCAGGAAGCTCATCCGGTAGGAAGGAGCCAAAGTAAGTTTCATTCTCTAAAGCTCTACTTTCATCAAAACCAACACCATAGAGGTTATAGGCAGGTTCTGCAGGAAGACCATAGAGATAACCAGCTTTTTCCTGGGCCAAATTACCAGCCACAATGATCGGCTGGTCTTTTGTTTGGCCGCTTTTCTCTTGGAAATTTGGAATCAAATAGTCGAAAATGCCAAGGCTGACAATCTTATCTTCCGCAATTCCTTTATCCACCAAGACAGATTTCATAACTGGATTGTGGGCGATGATCCCATCAGCCGCTTTGAGAAAACTTGCTTCTTGAAGGTACATCCGAATTCTGTGTTTTAAAGGTAGTGACGTCATGTTGGCATGGCGAAGCACTTCTAGGTCATGAATCAAGAGATAGACTTTAATCCCTCTTTTTTGTGCTTTTTTAACCAAATGGGTTGAGAAAAAACTATGGTGAAGCATTGGAAACTGGATCAGCAACTCATCTCCTTGCTTTAGTTGATCCAAGGCTTGACCAAAAGCCTTTGCCTTATGGCGTTGAGCCGCAAGGGTACTCATCTGATACCAATTGTCGACAGAAAGGACCAAGGGATGATAGCCTTCTTCTTTCACAATACTTTCTACGTCATTGCGTGCTTTATTTCCTGCGTTCTTTGCGTTGACATCATGCAGGAATTCTTCTTTTAAGTAGTATTTCATAGATTATGGTTTCTTTCAATCAAACTCATTTGCTACGACTTCTAGAGCACGCTCAATAACCACGTGCATGTCGTAGTATTTATAGTCTGCCAAACGTCCACAGAAGATAACCTTATCATTTTTAGCTGCTTCTTCTTGGTACTTGGCAAACATAGCGTTGTTCTTTTCATCATTGATTGGGTAGTATGGTTCATCTCCACGTTTCCAGTCAGCTGGGTATTCGCGGGTGATAACTGTCTTGGGTTGTGTACCATACTCAAAGTGCTTATGCTCAATGATACGAGTATAAGGAATCTCACGCTCTGTGTAGTTGACGACCGCATTCCCTTGATGGTTTTCCTCATCCAAAACTTCATGTTCGAAGCGCAGGCTACGATATTCCAACTCCCCATGTTTGTAGTCAAAGTACTGGTCAATCATTCCTGTAAAGACAACTTTATCAGCTGAAGCTTCTAGCTCTTCACGATTGGCAAAGAAGTCAACCCCAAGCTCTACTTCTACATCACCCAGCATGTTTTCAATGATGACGTTGTAGCCACCGATTGGAATCCCTTGGTAACGGTCATTAAAGTAGTTATTATCAAAGGTCAGACGAACCGGAAGACGTTTTATGATAAAGGGTGGAAGGTCTGTGGCAGAACGTCCCCATTGTTTTTCTGTATAGCCCTTAATCAACTTTTCGTAGATATCTGGGCCGATCAACTTGATGGCTTGTTCTTCCAAGTTCTTCGGTTCAACATCTTTCATGTCAGCTGTCTGCTCGGCAATCTTGTCCTTGACTTCTTGAGGAGTCTTGGTTCCCCACATAGCATAAAAAGTATTCATGTTGAAGGGAAGATTGTACAGACTGCCCTTGTAGTTAGCTACTGGTGAGTTGATATAGTTGTTGAATTCAGCGAACTGGTTGACATAGTCCCACACTTTTTTGTTGGAGGTATGGAAAATGTGGGCACCGTACTTATGGACGTTGATGCCTTCAACCTCCTCGCAGTAGATATTTCCACCGATGTGATCTCGCTTGTCAATCACTTTTACTTTTTTACCACGTTTTGTAGCTTCATGTGCGAAAATGGCTCCAGACAAACCAGCACCAACAATCAGATAATCGAACATAGTAGACTCCATTATTTCTTAAATATTTGTTTTAATTCTTTCACATCTACCACTCTCAGAGATAGGATAGCAATCAGATAAATGATCCCACCAAGCACCGCATACACGAGTACGTTCAGCGTAGGGGTGAAATGTAGGAATGGTTTTACAAGTAGCAAGAGGCCATACATCAGAGCAGATGCAAAAATAATTTTTGTCATAGACCCGATAATTGGAACTTCCTTGAGGTAATGACGGGTATAGTACAGTTGAATCAGCCATACCAAGGATTCTGTTAAGACGGATACAATGGCTGCACCGATAAAACCAAAATGAGGTAAGAAGAGCACATTCAACCCGACACTGACGATAGCAGGAATCGTAGTTGACAGCATAAATTCTTTGTTCTTATCATGTGGGATGAGAATTTGAATCCCCATGATATTGGTCCATCCGATGAAGAACATGCGGAAGATCATGATAGCGATGGCATAGCGAGCATCTTGGAAATCCTTCCCTAAGAAGAATCGAACAAAGTCATCGTTGACGATCAGCATACCCGCAATGATTGGGAAGATGACCAAATTATAGATCAAAAAGGACATTTGGTGCATCTTATTGACAGCCTTGTGATCTCCTGAAGCCAAGAGACTCGATACGCGCGGAAGCATGACACTTCCTAAAGACGTCACAAGGGTCAGCAAAATATTAACCAATTTCAAGGCCTGGTCATAAATCCCTACATCCTTTGTAGAGGCGAGAGCCCCCAGCATAGTCCGATCCAAGGTAACATAGAGGGAAATAGCAATCTGCGGTAAAAAGAGCAGAATGACCGGTTTTAAATGTACCCGTGCATAGGCCATATCAAAATGGGCTTTCCCAATGAACTCCCGAGCAGGTAGCCACATACTGAGCTGACCTAAGAGCTCAAAGATAGTGAGCAAGAATACATAGAGATACAGATCATTGGCAGATTTGACAAACAAGAAGATGGAGATGACTCCAACCAGTTTGACCGTTATATTTCGAACGGTAATCTTACGAAAATCCTCTAATCCCTGAAAGAGCCAGGAGATATCGAGTCCCTTTGAAACCAAACTGAGCCCCAAGATATAGGCCACAGGGTTTTGCATAGAAGGAAGCGCCACGCACAGCAAGACATAGAGTAGGATGGACACAAAGGTCGCACCTAACTGGAGGGTATAAATCCCCCAGAAATTCTTTTGGATGTCTTTGCGGTGTCCTGAGATCTCCTTGGTTCCATAGTTAGCCACTCCCAAGGTCGCTAAAAGGATAAAATAGGTGACGATGGAGTTGAAATAACCATAGGTTCCTAAGTCATTCGAGCTAAAGACCCGCGTCACATACGGAGTGGTAATAATCGGCAAAATAATCACCAGCAACTGGTAGGAGAGATTATAGGCGTAATTTTTTAACACTTTCATGACTGTCTACAATCCCCACTTGAAGACCGTTTTAAACGGTGTGATCAAATCCGTCGCAAAAGCTCGATGAATATCTGGAATGGTTTGAACTTCTCCATCAACGTGGATAATGTTTTTCAAACGACTTTGGACCCGACGATTAGCCAGCATCTCTACAGCCCGCTCAAAATCCTCACGACCTGAGCGAGAAGACCCTACAAAAGTCAAGCCCTTTTCAAGAACATCTCTTGTATTGACCGCGACCCGGTTATCACTAACCCCCATCAACATCACGGTTCCTTGAGGCTTGATATGATCGATAATGTCATTGATGGCCGGTTCACTTCCTTGGCCACCAGTACACTCAAAGGCGTGATCAAACCGTTGATCATCTGTCAACTCGCTGGTTAAAATGGCCTGATGAATGAAATTAAACAATTGTAGTTTATCACTGTTGCGCCCTACGACTGTAATTTTCAAATCTGGATAAAGATAGTGCAAAGAAGTCGCAACCACATATGAAAGACTCCCATCTCCTAAAATCAAAACGGACTCTCTTCGTTGGTGGGCAATGAGGTCAAAGCGATGAATGGCATGCATGGCAACACTACTAAATTCCGCCAGGGCTGTCACAGGGCCCCGAACTTCCTCTGGGTAAGCCACTACACGATCCAGCGGTAAGGCAACGACTTCCTGCATAAAGCCATTAAAGCCACTAGATAAGAAGTGCGTCCCCTCCAAATAATTTTCAAAGAAGACACCCTCTGTTTGATGAGGAGGTTGATTGGGAACCATGGCCACAATCTGTCCTGGTTGATAGGTTCCCGTAGGATCCGCTACCACGATACCAGACGACTCATGGATCAGGGCCATGGGTAATTTCTTTTTAAGCACCTTAGGATCCCGTTTTCCTTGATAGTAACGTTGGTCCGCATGACAAATAGCCATGTAATAAGGGCGTATTAACACCTTGTCTCCACGGCTCATGTCTTCTTCTTGGTATTTGATGGTAATATTTTTCGGCTGGGTCAGCTGAAAGATTTGGTTCAACATATTAATTGTCCTCAATCATACCGCGTGCAATTTTCAAATCTGTAATCGTCGTAATTTTAATATTGGAATATTCCCCTTTTGCAAGGGCAACTTTTTTGCCATTAATGACAAAGATCTTGCAGGCATCTGTCAAGACTTCTTTTTGCTGGTCACTTAAATCATGATACAAGGCAAGAAAGTCTTTCATTTTGAAGGTTTGAGGGGTTTGACCCTGATAGAGGTATTGGCGTTCAGGGATATCCGTGATAAAGGTATTGTCCAAGCTTTGAACAATGGTATCGGTCGCTTCGACCACTGTATCTACAACATCATGGCTCTTGGCCAATTCAATGTTTTCTTGGATGGTTTTTAGGCTGACAAAGGGACGAACCGAATCATGGGTGACGATAATATCCTCTTCTGTCAAAGGCTGCAGCTCATCGATAGCCAGGATGATGTTTTCGATGGTAGAGTTGCGGTCACTTCCTCCCTCTACAACCAAGATCCGGTCCTTATAAGAAGACAAGTACTTGTCGACCAGATCTTCCGTATAGGTCACCCAGTCCGGATGAATCCCCAATACAATCTTTTGAATCTCATGGACCAATAAGAACTTCTCAACCGTGTGGATTAAAATAGGACGTCCACCCAAATCCAAAAATTGTTTGGGCATATCCGTAATCCCCATCCGTGAGCCTGTTCCACCTGCTAAAATTCCTGCATAAATCATTTTAAACCTCCTGATACTTATACCTATCCGCACTCCAAGCAATCCCAATCAATAACAATAATGGGTTATACATTAATTCAAAAAATTGTGGATCAAACATTGAATGAATAATCAATACAACAAACACAAGTGTTTCAACTGTGTTGAAATATCCTCTCTTAATTAAGCGATAATAACTGAACCAAATAACGATTAATAGTATTACTCCATAGTGCAATAAGATATTTACAAAAGAGGAATCAACATATAAGTAGTTATCAAAAACTGATGTCGCTCTCTGTTGAAGTTCCCAATCAATTCTTTGTCCAAATAGATGCACACCATATAAGGACATCGCTTTATTTCCTAAACTTAGTCGCCCGGTTAAGGCAATGTTTAATGTTTGAAGAAATCTGCTATTTGCATTATAAAAATAAGTCAAAAGAATCGGGATAACCATTCCTGCTGTTAGGACAATGTGACCAGTTCTATTCAGTATTTTTTGATCAATCACCTTATTTTTAAATAAGTAAACCAATACCAATGCTACAATCGAAAGATAAAAAGCCGATTTTGTATCTGTGTTGACGTAAAAATAATAGTTCACCAATCCAAGAAGGAGTGTTTCAAAAAATGTAATTCTATTTCTTCGCAAATACAGATAAACTAGAGTGAAATGAAATAAATAATTCGCTCCAAGACTAACATATTGGTACCCCTGGCTTAAACGAAGCCTACCACCCAATTGAATTCGTAAAGTATTCTCTATAAATCCTACTTTTAATCCCATAAAAACAAAAAGCATAAATATAAAAATTGAACTTGACCAGAGAATCAATATTTTTCTAAAGCTCACATTTTGAATGGAAATAATTAACAAAATAGTCGAAATGATGGTTAGTCCGTCAAATAATTTATGGGTTGTAACACCAATTGCCAGTGCCAAACAAATCATCAAAAGAAAGAAAAATAAAAATCTACTTTTGGTTTTTTCTAATACTAGTTTGACAAAAAGTATAAGGATACAAGCCACCATAGCAACTATCCGATATCTATATATGTTAGGGTACTTATTGACCAAATTTGTTTGAGCTATGAAATTAAAGAGCAACCAAATAAAGAAAGCTAAAAAATACAACAACTCTGATAATTTAATTTTTATTTTCATTTGTTTACCTAGGTATACCTAAACTATCCTATCTTTTTCCTAACAATATCATATAATCTTGGAGAACATAAAAATAGCACATATTTTAGCTTGTTTTTTGTTGTAATATGTTTATCCAGCACTATCGTTCCAAAATAATGACTATAATCTCGACGAATTTTTTTGATTTCTTTGTACATATGAGAACCTAACATAGCATGAACCACATGAAATCCATTAAAGACATAGCGGGTATTGAGCGCTTTTTTCATTTCCGGATCATCAGGATAGTCTCTCTCGACATAGGCTCTGTTCCATTCCATGGCCTTGTAGAAATCCAAGAGCCGATCGCTATACTTCGAATTGACTGTACTACCCGCTCTTCGATAGTATTTATAAAGATTAAGATTGCTTACAGCAATCTCCTTACAAGCTGCAATATGCTCATAGGCAATGGCCAAATCTTCATAAATCATTCCTTCTGGATAGGGATGTTGGAGTAAGATCTCTTTCTTGTAGAGTTTTCCTCCTGAATGAGTTCCAACGTGGTGACCATAGAACATTTCTTTGAGGGCTGTATGACGATCTAATTTCCTTGAACTTTTTTCATTTAGATCTCCTGAAAAATCTTTGTCCTCATGATTTCTGACTTCAATGACCGGGGTCGATACAAGGTCAACATTATACTGGTCTTTCAATCCCATTAAATATTCAACAGTTCTACGATCATAATAATCATCTGAATCTAGAAACATGATCCAATCAGCTGTTGCCACTCTTACACCGTTTTTTCGAGCATAAGATATTCCCCCATTTTGAAGATGGAGCACTCGAATACGGTCATCTTCCTGAGCATACTGGTCACAAATTTCTCCTGATCGATCAGTCGATCCATCATCGACCAGGATGATTTCGATATTTGAATAGGTCTGTTGTCTAAGACTACCGACGCTATACTGTAAATACTCCTCGACATTATAGACCGGTATGACAATCGAAACCTTTTCCATTATGCTAATCCCTTCATGATAATTTCTACAATCTGTTGACAAGCCGTTCCATCCCCATAAGGATTACTTGCCTGACTCATCTTCTCGTATTCATCTTGGTCTTCCAAAAGGAGCTTGAAGTTGCGATAGATGTTTTCTTCTTCTGTTCCGACCAATTTCAAAGTCCCTGCAGCCACACCTTCTGGACGCTCTGTCGTATCACGCATGACAAGGACGGGTTTTCCTAAAGAAGGCGCTTCTTCTTGGACGCCACCTGAGTCTGTCAAGATCATATAGCTTTGGTTCATGAAATTATGAAAATCAATCACTTCCAAGGGCTCAATGATTTTCATTCGCTCATTCTCTCCAAAAATCTTGCTAGCCAATTCTCTGACTTTTGGATTTTTGTGAATAGGATAGACCACCTTGACATCTTCAAACTCTTCTAAAATCCGGTTGACCGCACGGAACATGTGCTCCATAGGTTCTCCAAGATTTTCGCGACGATGGGCCGTCAACATGATGAGCTTGCTTCCTTTCGCCCATTCCAATATAGGGTGGTCGTAGTCTTCTTGGACTGTAGTTTTTAAGGCATCAATAACGGTATTTCCCGTAACGAAAATATTTGTCCGTCCTTCTTTTTGAAGATTCTCTTTTGAAACCTGGGTTGGAGCAAAATTGTAATCTGCCACTATGGAAGTAGCTTGACGGTTAAACTCTTCAGGATATGGGCTTTGAAGATTGTAAGTCCGAAGCCCTGCCTCCACATGCCCCACTTTGATGCCCATATAAAAGGCCGCCAAAGCTGTTGCAAAGGTGGTTGTGGTATCTCCATGGACGAGGACAATATCAGGTTTTTCCTCTTCTAATACCGGTTGGATTTTTTTCAAGATAGAGGTCGTAATAGTAAACAAGGTTTGATTGGCCTTCATAATGCCAAGATTATAGTCTGGAACAACACGAAAAACGTCTAACACTTGGTCCAGCATTTCCTTGTGCTGCCCTGTTACACAGACTACAGTTTCAATGGTATCGTGTTGTTTGAGTTCATTGACCAAAGGACACATTTTAATGGCTTCTGGACGCGTCCCAAACACTAACATTACTTTTTTCATTTTGAACCCTTCCTCATCGATTGGTAAAAGTTCCGATAGTTGTCTAAAAAGATCGGATAGCTAAACTTGTTATCATAATCTCTTTTTGCTCGAGCAGCTAAAGAGGCTCTTTTCTCAGGATCCTCTGCCAATTGTTTAATTGCTTGAGCTAAGGCCTGCGGATCCTCAGCTGGGACGAGGATCCCATTGCCAGAATTCACCACTTCGTTCACACCTGGAATATCTGTTGCAATCATCGTTTTGCCGTTCATAAAGGCCTCGATTGCGACCAATCCAAATCCTTCAAAGATCGATGGAAGAACACAAAAGTCAAAGCTATTGATACACTCTACCACGTCACTACGGTAGCCCAAAAAATGAATTCTTTCTTCCAGATTCAACTCTTTTGTTTGATTTATCAAATCATTTTTCAATTCTCCGTCACCGATAAGAAACAAGGATACACTTGGATTTGTCACAAGTGACATGGCTTGGATCAGATAGGGTAACCCTTTTTGTTCGGACAGGCGAGCGATACAGCCTATTTTGATACCGTCACACTGAGTAATTTCATTTACTGTATGCTCACTTTGTTTCATTTTCACTCCATTATAAATCACAACAGAGTTTTTTGACCCTACATCATTAAGGATATTTTCCTGGACAGCTTGACTGACAGCAACCGTTCGAGCCTTTCCTAGGGCGAATTTATAAAGTGGTAATTTATCCTTGAAAACATTATGGGCTGTATAGACATGGATCAATTTTGGATGGCGCATCTGCAGCAAACGAATATAGAAAGCAGCCATCCGGTGATGGGTGTGAACAAGTGTGATCTCATTTTCTTTGATGATCTTGGAAAGACTAGCAAGAATCTTAAGCACAGTAGCTGGCTGTTTGCTATCGACATCTAGAATCCGATGGTGTTGAATCCCATTCTCTGCTAGTTTTTCTTCCCACAATCCACCAGTAGACGCAACATGAACCTGGTCAAATTCTTCCTTGAGGTCTGTCGCCAACTGATAGACAATGCGTTCTGCCCCACCGATATCCATGGTCCGCGAAATGTGCAGAATATTATTTTTTTGCTTTCCGTTTTTCATGTACTACTCTCTTAATAAAAGTGGCATTTCCGACAAAATAGCGCTTAAAGAGCCGTTTTGGTTCATTGGCCACACGGAACAACCATTCCAGATTGGCCTTTTGCATCCACATAGGTGCCCGCTTGATATGACCTGAGAGGACATCAAAGCTTCCTCCCACACCCATAAAGACAGAATTGACTCCATTGTCCATAAACTTCTGGATCAAGTACTCTTTTTTAGGAGAGGTAATGCCGACAAAGACAAAATCTGGATTCTTCTCACGAATATCCTCTTGAATAGCCTCCTCCTCTTCAGCAGAGAAATAGCCATTGCGATGGCCCACTACTCGGAGATTTGGATAATCCTTTTTAAAGATGGCCAACATATCGGTCAAGACTTCCTCTTTTGCCCCGAAGAAGTAGACAGAGTAGCCTTTTTCATTGGCCAAATGGAGCAATTCCTGCATCAAATCAATGCCTGCCACGCGCTCTGGTACAGAATAGCCCAAATAGCGCGCCGCGAGCACAACAGAAGCACCGTCTGCATTGATGATTTCAGACTCATTGACTATCTTCTTGATGGCCTCATCTGTCGCACATTGATTGAGCTTATCTGCGTTGACCCCCATCAAATGGAGCGGTTTTTTATCTCGGACAAATTCTTCTGTAGCAGCAACGGTTTCTGCCATTGTTAAAGGGTCAATTCTGACCCCCATCATTGTAAAACTTTTCAAGCTTATTCTCCCCAAGTGGATTCAAAGTGACCTTTTTGCTCTGATTCTTCTGGCAACTTCATATAATCGCCATAGATCTTTGTCAGATAAGCATCCGGATCAGCATGACCACTGATTTTAATAGTTTCAAAATCAAGGAGTTGTGGCTCCCCAAATACCTCTTTGTAGGCCAATTCTCTCTCGCGATAGGATCCTAAGACATTTCCCACGAGATCACTTGTCTCAAAGTCATATTTTTTAATCGTATTTTGTAACTTTTGATTGATTTTTTCAGTATTTAGTAATTTGTCTAGGTGAAGGATCTTAGAAACCTTCACAATTGAATTTTCAAAGAAACCTCGGTCGCGATTGTGCAATCGATTGATGACAGATATTTTGGAAAGGGCACGGTAATACTTAATTTTATTAGTGTGCAAGAAATAGTGGAACCCATCTGATGGGTATCCATCTAAAGGAAACACATCGATAAAAGGACTACACACAACCCCACCAAATTCAATTTGAAGCGAGGTATCCATGATAGATGTATTGCCTAAATTATCATCATGGATTCTCAAGATGACATTGCTTGGTAATTCATTTTGGCAAATTTCCAGAAATTTTTCATAGTCTTTCCTAGGCATGCCCAAATCCATATCGTCATCCCAAGGGATAAAGCCCTTGTGACGAATGGCTCCCAACAAAGTGCCCCCTAAAGCATAGTATCGAAGATTGTGTTTTGTGCAAATCTCAATATACTTTTCTAATAAGGATAGTTCTCCTAATTGAATCTGTCTAACTTTACTCACAGCCTACTTCGCTCCTTCTTTTCTAAGTACAACCTTCACGGTCTTGAGCAGGATCTGAATATCTCTCCAGATCGTCCAACCATCCATATATGCAACGTCGAGCTTGACTACCTCGTCAAAATCTGTAATCTCACTGCGTCCGCTCACTTGCCAAAGGCCGGTAATCCCTGGCTTGAAACTGAGTCGGCGTTTTTGGGCTGGCGTGTAGTCTTGGTATTCGTCTACCGTTGGAGGACGAGTTCCGACTAGACTCATATCACCGATCAGAACATTGTAAAATTGTGGCAATTCATCAAGACTGGTCTTACGGATAAAGCGTCCGATTGGTGTTACCCTTGGATCGTTTTCCATTTTAAACATCCCACCTGTCATGGTGTTTTGCGCCATCAGATCTTTTTTAATCTCTTCAGCATCCACGCGCATGGAGCGGAATTTATAGAAGTTGAAATACCGTCCGTTCTTTCCGACCCGCTTCTGTACAAAGAAGGCAGGTCCGCCATCTTTGCGGATTAAAGGGACCAAAACGATACTCACTAGTCCACAAATCAAGAGTCCAAAGAGAGCTCCTACAATGTCCAAGAGACGTTTAGCAAAGACGTGGCTTGGTTTATAGAAATTGGTTGAGAAAGTGACGACACTTAGTCCCCCGACTTCTCGAACCCGTTTATTGCCCAAGGAAGCGAAGTTAAAGGCATTAAGATTGACCGATACATCGATCCCCATACTCTCAAACTCCGAGACGAAGTCACTAATATTGTAGTCCTCACTTGGCAGATTGATAAACACTTCATCTACCACTTCCTTGGTCACAAAGTTCATCATTTGATCTGGCTGCACCACCCGTACACCCGAATGGGTGAAATCCGTATCGTCCATGACAGTGACACCGATCAATTCCCCATGATAAAGGCTAGGCGAATGCAGAATATCAAATACCTTTTCCATCCGACTGGTCGCTGTGATCAAGAAAATCTTTCGCGAACTTTTCCGCCGTGGCGAAACAGACTTCCGGTATCTCTTGAGCAAGAGATCCATGATGTAGACGGAAAACGTATTGAAAAGAAAGAAGTAGATCATCCCCCGACGAGAAATGGAAAAGACCCCGTCGAGCATAAAAGAGGTAAAGGTGATCCCAACAGCGAAAAATACATTGTATTTCAAGACCTGAAAGAGCTCATCTAGATAGCCTCTGCTGTAAAAACGATAGGCAATATTGCTAATGTAGAAGGCTACAAAATGCAAGAGATAGAGAATGGCAATTGTCTGCGATGTGTATTCTGCATCCTTAAAAAGACTCACAATGTAAGCTGAAAATAGGACAGCCAAACTTTGAAAGAGAACAATATTTAGTTTTTCCAGTTCAATTCTTTCTTCTCCCATTTTCCCTCGATCCTATTCTTTACTTTTTCCCGTACTCTCCGTAAGATCCATATCCACCGTATGAACCATACTCAGCAGCTTTAATGTTAAATTTATTGAGCACCACTCCTAAGAAAGGTGTGCCTGTTTGTTCTAATTGGTCCTTGGCCTTTTGGACAGCCTTGCGTCCATTGGCACCAGATTCTGTGATCAAGACAGTTCCATCACAGCGTTGGGCGATAATGGCCGCATCGATCACGACCCCGATTGGAGGCGTATCGACAATGATGTAGTCAAAATGCTCACGCAGAGCATCCATCATCACAGTGAAGTTCTTGCTTTGCAAGAGACCTGTTGGGTTTGGCGCGACCTGTCCAGACTCAATGATATCCAAGTTTGGAAAATCAGTCGCATACAAGATTTGGTCCAATTGGCTACGACCAGATAAGAAGTCAGTCAAGCCTTGGATCTTATCCCGACTACGGAAAATCCCTGTCATGACAGAGTTCCGGATATCACAGTCGACCAAGAGGGTCTTGTAACCCGCACGCGCAAAGGCAACGGCCAAGTTGGTTGAAGTGGTTGATTTCCCTTCATTTTCTTGAACAGATGAGATAGCGATGACTTTTAAGTCCACCCCACTCAATTGGATATTCGTCGCTAGGGCATTAAAGTACTCTTCTGCCTTCCGAATTTCTTGTAATTTATTTTTTGAAATTTCTAACGTATTCATGCGATCCCCAGTCTACAGTTTCTTAATATCTGGCACAATACCAAGTAAGGTTAAGCCCATCAACTCTTCGATATCTTCTGGTCTCTTGACACGATCGTCCAAGACTTCTACTACGACCATGAGCACCACCATGAGGCCTGCTCCAGCAATAAAGCCAAGAAGGACATTGCGTCGGATATTTGGTGAAGAAGGTGATTGAGGCACTTCTGCTTCATCCAAGGTCGTAACATCTGACACCTTGGTCACAGCAATGATCTTTTCAGCTGCTACATTTCGAAGGCCATTGGCAATACGAGCCGCTTCTTTTGGATCTCCATCCTTAGCCGTGATCGAAAGGATACGAGTATCTGTCGGAACGGACACACTGATCTTTTTCGACAATTCAGCAGGTGTCATATCGAGTTTCAATTCTTCGATGGCTTGGCTCAAGACATTCTGAGAAAGAATGATCTCACGGTAGTCCTTAACCAAGTAAGAACCCGCCTGCAAATCAGAGTTTGTCAAGGCATTGTTGTCTTGGTTTTGACGACTGACCACGTAGATCCGGCTAGTACTTTGGTATTCTTTCTTGGCTAAAAAGGCACTGTAGCCAAATGCTGCAATGGCAAAGACAAGAGCGACCAAAACGATCGAAAACTTGCGTTTCCATAGGGTCTTCAGCATAGCGAAAACATCAATTTCCACTGCTTGATTTTCTTGATTGTTCATTTCCTAATTACTCCTTCATGTGGATCTCTCCACCTGTTTCCTGGTTAGATTAATTCATCCGCTAACAAGAGTTCTTGATTGCTGACAAAGAGAGCTTGTGCTCGTTGTTCTCCGTATTCTTCCTTGATCAAGCGATAGGCTTCTGCCATATAAGGCGGCCGTTTATCCACATTGTGCATATCGCTTGCCACAAAGTGGACCAAGTCTTTTTCTAAGAAGTACCGAGCTCGTTTTTTGAGTTGTTTTTGTTCATCCCCAAAGAGGCGAGGCTTGAGAACACTGGAACTATTGATCTGCATGTAGCAGCCCATGTCAATCATCTCTTGCACGCGCTCCTCATTTTTCTCCAAGCACTTGTAGCGCTCAATATGGGCCACCACCGGTGTCACACCTAGATGGAGCAAACGGTCCAAGGCCGTATGAATGTCCTTGTAAGGCGTTCCCATACTGAATTCAATCAGCGCAAAGCGCGTATCTGCCAAACGTGGAATGATCTTTTCTTCCAGTTTTTTCAAGACATCATTGGTAAAGTAGATCTCTGCCCCGTAATGAATCGTTAAATCTGGCGCGACCTCTGCCGCAATTTTTTTCACTTCTTGAAAATTTTCAGAAATCTTTTCTTCGGGAGTTTCAAACATTCCCTTGCGGCGATGAGAAGTGGAGATAATGGTCCGCACCCCTTGGCGATAGCTTTCTTCCAATAAGGCACGCGTATCTTCTCTTGTCTTTGGTCCATCATCCACATCAAAGACGATGTGCGAGTGGATATCAATCATTTTTCTTTTCCTTCCATTACTTTTTGAATGGTTTCCTTAGCCTTGGTCAAGCTCGCTTGATCCAACTCCATGACATAGAGGTTGTAACCAGGCATAGCATAAGACGGCAAGTCATTTCGTCCTTGACCAGTAATCGCTTGAGAAGTCACCTCATAAGAACCACCCGATTCTAACTGGGTATTGATCAAGTTCATCATAGTTGGCAACTGCATATTGGTTTGGACAGAATCTTGGAGGTTTCCGATAATCTCATTGTAGTTGCTTAAGACCTTAGTTGAGGTCAACTTTTTGATAATGGCCGCAATGACTTTTTCTTGGTTTTTCCCACGGTCATTGTCGCCACCTTGGAGTGAGTAGCGTTCGCGAACAAAACCGAGGGCTTGCTCTGAATTCAAATGAACCTTTCCAACTGGGAAATGGAACTTGCCATGCAGGCTCGTGAATTCTTGGTCATTTTCCACATCGATTCCCCCTAGAAGGTCAATCAACTTGAGGAAGGACGTGAAATTGAGACGAACATAATAGTTGAGCTTGATATCATAGAGATTTTCAAGGGTATGGATCGAAGCATCCACTCCGTAGATCCCCGCATGAGTCAACTTATCATTTTGGTTGTTACCACCATCTGCAATCGGTACATAGGCATCCCGTGGAGTCGTTGTCAATAGGACTTGCTTGGTCTTCCGATTGACGGTCATGATGATATTGACATCTGAACGAGAAACCGAGGTTACCGGACCATAGGTATCGATCCCGCTGACATAGATGTTAAAGACATCCGCATTGGCAGACACCTTGCTCGTCGCTGCCACTTCTTTTCGGATCTTGTAGGAATAGATTTTCTTCAACTTCTTGGCATAGTCCGCATCTTCTGCGGCAATGGTATCCTCAAAGGTACTGTTGAGGACCATAGCAGAAGCATTCCCTTCTTGCAGGCTCTTATAGGCATCTAGATAAGTCGGTGCATCCACTACAGAAATTTCCTGACCCTTGGTCTTTTTGATGTTGTCCAAGAGGGCAGTAAGATTAGCTTCGTTATTGTTGCCCTTTGGTGCTACCACTTCCTTGATTTCTTTGATATCTTTGATGTCACTGTCTTTCTTGACATAGACAGCCATCTCAAACTCTGTATAGTTAGAGTGGCCGTTGACATTACTGGTCAGATTCAGCAGCTGTTGACTAGCAAACAAAACTCCTGAACTAGCTAATAAGCCGACAAGAAGCAGGACCAAAGTTGTCTTTTTGGCCTGATTTTTGATCACAAACCAAGCTGATAAGAGCAAGAGAAGAGCTAGTAGTGCAATCACGAGAACATTGACATAACGAAAAGCCAAGATGTTATTGGCCAACATGGTATAGGTCGCCCAACTTGCAGTCATAAGCAAAAAAATAAGCAATACGGAATTAATGATTCGCAATTGCCCCCACTTATGTTCTGAACGACGACTCCGTCTCCTTTGTGACATAAATACCTCCAATTAGTCCTAATCATGTTTATTGTAACATATTTTTAGCAAAAAATGCATTAATTATCACTTTTTTGTCCATTATGGACATTTGAAAAGTAAGCGTTTTCTGAAACAGGCGAAACCCCTTGTATACTTATGCAGAGAATCCAAAAAAACCGGGTAAAAAACCCGGTTTTTTGAAGATCCTACAAAAGATCATCTCGTTTGACCTGCTCAAAACTTTCTTTGCCGTCATTGAGCTTATCCCAGATGACGACTTTTCCTTCTTTGAGGGATTTTTGAACATCAATGATCCGCTGGTTAGAAGAGCCACGGAACTGCAACATGAGGTTGCGTTTACTCTTATCATAGCGGCCATCGACCAGAATATCAATCAGTGAGAGAAGCTCTAGCTTGTCTGGTGTCTCTAGCATCATTTCTTCCCAGGTATAGCCGGTCCAAGACCAAATATCTTTGTCGGGCAACTCTTTTCTCACGCGCTTGACCAAGGGCAGAAGGATGCCGGTATTAAGAAAGGGTTCCCCCCCAAGTAGGGTCAAACCTTGAACATAAGGCTGGGCAAGATCTGCCATAATCTGTTCTTCCAACTCTTTGGTGTAGGGGATACCCGCCTTGAAAGACCAGGTCGCTACATTGTAACAGCCCTCACAGTGAAACATGCAGCCAGCCACATAAAGGGAGTTGCGGACTCCTTCGCCATCGACAAAGTTAAAAGCCTTATAGTCAATGATGCGCCCTTGACTCAGTTCCTCACTCTTCCATTCGCCTGGTTTAGGTGTATTCCATGTCATCCTTCTACTCCACTTCTATCCAATAACGCTCCGTTCCATTTCGAACATCTTCAAATTGACCGCCATTAGCTAAGATAACCGCTCGACTGGCCGGATTTTCCGTGCTACAAGTTACCAGAGCACGATGGATGTTCTTTTCTTTAGCCACTTGCAGACCTTGATGGAGAGCTTCCTTGGCATAACCTTTTCCCCTTTCAGAAGGACGGATGGAGTAGCCGATATGACCAGCATAATTCAGCAATCCCTCGTTTAGTCTCAGCCGTAGATTCAAAAAACCTAAAGCATGACCTGATTCATCAAACAATACGAACTGAATTGATGGAACGCGATTTTCAGGCAAGTTTATTCCCATTTCTTTATTAAGGTTAGTTTCTAGCCACTCCTCATAATCAAAGTTCTCAGCATCCCAAAAGCCGCCGTCGTGGGCCGACTGGGTCTCTTCGAACTCTGCCATCATGTTTAGAATGGTTTCTTTATCTGCTAAAGTTGGTCTACGTAATTCCATCTTTACCTCCCCCCCATACGAGAAAAGCGAGAGCGGACTCTCACTTTACAACATAAACAATCATTTTTAATAAAATGAGTTAATAAATACTGAATCAATAAGATGACGCTTATTTATTAAACTTTTTCAAGAATCTACTGAGACTTTCCGCCGTGGGAAAAATGCCTGAAACCAACAAGTTTCAGGCATCCGGAATTATTGAGACCCTAGGCTCAATAATTAGTCATGGAACTTCGTAGAAGTTCGCTGACGTCCGTACCCCACCCAAGGAAGTCTCAAAAGAGAATTCCATCTTCAATATGAAGCGAGAATTCTCACCTTTATTTTTTCTTGTTCTTATTTAAAAATTGTTCTCTCAGGCTGGCTACTCGGTCTTTTTTATTGATTCCACCCTTTGAATGCTTTTCGTGGAATCGTTGAACCTGAGCCTTGCCCTTATCATCTAATTGGTATTTTCCCATAATGTCCTTTTCTAATCTGTCACTTGGTGTCCAGCTGATTTGATCGTGGATCCATTCATGTGTTTGACACGTGCAGCGATTTCCTTATGACGGCCATTGACCATGGGACGAGCTTGCGGGTTTCCTAGATAACCACAGGTCCGTTTGACCACATCAACCGTTTTCGGATCGCTATTGCCACAGTTTGGACAAGCAAATCCGCGCTCAGTCGGCGTGAAATCTCCTTCAAAATCACACTTGTAACAACGGTCAATCGGCGTATTGGTTCCGAGATAACCAACCCGGTCATAAGCATAATCCCAAACTGCCTCAAGGGCTTTTGGATTTTGTTGGAGCACAGGGTATTCACAATAGTGGATAAAGCCACCAGAAGCTCCAGCTTCAGGATAAACTTTTTCAAAATCCAACTTCTCAAATGGCGTTGGGTTCTTACGAACATCGTAGTGGAAACTATTGGTGTAGTATTCCTTATCTGTGATATCTGGAACCTGACCAAATTTCTCCGTATCCAGGCGACAGAAGCGGTCTGTCAAGCTTTCTGACGGTGTCGAATAGATGGAGAAGTGGTAATCATACTGGTCAGACCATTCTTCCACGCGCGCTTTCATATCCTTGATGATATCGATCGTGAATTGTTTGGCTTCTGGATTGTGTTCCCAATTTGGACCATAAAAGACGGTTGCGACTTCATAAAGTCCGATATAGCCAAGAGAAACGGTCGCTCTGCGATGACGGAAGAGCTGATCTACCTGATCATATTTACCCAAGCGTTTCCCGAAAGCCCCATATTGGTAGAGGATCGGCGCATTGGCTGGTGTCGCTTCTTTGGTGCGTTCCACGCGGTAAACCAAGGCATCTTCAGCGATGTTCATCCGTTCATTAAAGATTTGCCAGAACTTCTCCTTGTCTCCGCCCGATTCCAAGGCAATCCGAGGTAAATTGACGGTCACGACCCCAAGATTCATCCGGCCAGAATTAACTTCCACACCATTCTCGTCCTTCCAACCTTGAAGGAAAGAGCGACATCCCATCGGCACCTTGAAGGAGCCTGTCAACTCGACAATCTTGTCATAAGACAAAACGTCTGGGTACATGCGCTTCGTCGCACATTCCAAGGCCAATTGCTTGATATCATAGTTGGGCGTTCCAGGTTCTAGGTTGAGCCCCCGCTTGAGGGTAAAGATCAGTTTTGGAAAGATGGCTGTCCGATGTTCCGATCCAAGTCCCTTGATTCTGATTTCCAAAATCGCCTTTTGGATTTCCCGTTCGAAGCGATTGGTTCCAAGACCAAAGCCAAGCGAAGTAAAGGGAGTTTGCCCGTTCGAAGTAAAGAGGGTATTGATCTCATATTCCAGCGATTGCATGGCATCATAGATATCTTTTTGAGTCTTGCTCCAAGCATAGTCCTCTTGCTTTTCAGGAAGCACCCACTCTTTGGCATCTGCCAAGTGTTTTTGGTAGTTCTTTTCTGCATAAGGGGCCAGGACCTCATCGATCCGGTCAGCCGAGCAACCCCCGTACTGACTAGAAGCTACATTGGCAATAATCTGCGAGATTTGAGCCGTTGCAGTTTGGATGGACTTAGGACTTTCGACTTCTGCATTCCCAATTTTAAAGCCATTTCTGAGCATGCCTTCAAAATCGATCAAACAGCAGTTGGTCATCGGTGTATAAGGGCTATAGTCCAAATCATGGTAGTGGATATCCCCTTTTTGGTGGGCATTGGCTACGTGTTTAGGCAACATTTTAAGACCAATAGACTTACCAACGATCCCTGCCGTCAAATCCCGTTGCGTATTAAAGACATCGCTGTCCTTATTGGCATTTTCATTGACAACCGCTTGGTCCTTGTTGAGGAGTTTTCCAATCGTAAAGTTGATATCCGTCGCTTTTGAGCGCTCAAAATCCCGTTGAGTCCGATAAGTAATGTAGCTCTCAGCAATCGCATATTCATTGGCTTGAAGCAATTCATGTTCGACAACATTTTGGATCTCATAAATCTTCACGCCATTTGGAAAACGTTCCAAAATCTCTGCGATTACACGATCGACAATGGCTTCTAGTTTGGCTTCCATCACTGGAGTGAGAGAAGTCACTTCTTCTGTCGCCTTCAACAAGGCTTTATAAATTTTTTCAACATCGAATGGAACACGACGGCCATCTCGTTTTTCAACAAAAATATCCGGGGCCATTCTCAGTTTTTCTTCTCTCAAGGTGATCATACCAAACATGCCTCTCTTCATTTATTTACATACAAGTTGTATTATACCACTCCAAAAATAAAAATCAATATCTTGTGGAAAATTTTATAAAAAACTTTCTAAAGCACAAGATATTGATTTTCTTAAGAGCGTTGATAGAGTTTGAAATGACGGTATTTCTTCTCAACGAGACGATAATTTTCTTTGAGCAAGTCCTTCATTTTGGAGGTCAATTCTACCTGATTATTGACCACAATATACTTGGGTTTAG
Source organism: Streptococcus sp. 20925_1_77 (assembly GCF_041432125.1). NCBI lineage: Bacteria > Bacillati > Bacillota > Bacilli > Lactobacillales > Streptococcaceae > Streptococcus > Streptococcus sp. 20925_1_77. The sequence goes on along the minus strand of NZ_JAPVZB010000007.1, from coordinate 33,306 downwards.
ACCGATCGATTTGTTGGGTTACATTTGTCCGATTTTCATTAATTCCCAGATAAGACGTCGGAGTTAGTAGAGCAGAAGCTGCCAAACGATCACTTTCTTGATAGAGAGTAGCTGTCGTATCCCAAGCATAAATGGTATCTTTCGACTTGGTGTGATGTTTAATGTAGCTGGCAATAGCGCTCCGTTCACTGGATTGACCAGACTGAAGCACGACATCTTGAACCACTGGATTCGCCAAGAGATAGACGAGGGCTACTAGCGGTAAGAAAACTTGGCTCGTAAAGTAAGCGGCCCAAACTTCCTTGTTTTTCTTCTTCCGACCACGACGTTCGATCCCATCGTTTTCTTCCCCATCTCGTGAGAACCAGATCGCAAACAAAGGAAGAACAAATGGCAACATTGGCAACAATTGGTAAGCGCCTTGTTCCGGAAGACCAATCGACACGATGAGGACTACCAGGCTACCTGCCCATCCCATAAAGCGGAAGATCCGGCGAGCACTGCTATTTTGCTTCGTAAAGGACATCAAAAAGGCAGAGACTAAGCCAAAAGCAAGCGCTAACAGTCCATAATAAATGGCATTACTGAAGGTCTGTCCATTAGTAAAATTCAAGGCATTAAAGACATAGGTTACTTGGTTAATGGCATAGCCAAAAGTCTGATTCAAAACGGTGATATAGCCAATTGGGTAAAAGACGAGTGAAAAACCAAGGAGAGCTGCCAGCAGTTGATAAAAGCCACGCGCCCATCTCTTCTGCTTGATATTAAAAGCTGTTAATCCAAGGAAAGCCAACAAATAAAACAGGGCACTGGTCATCGGATCAATCAGGAAAGCCACAGCTGCAATCGCACCATAAAGGATAAAGCCTTCATCCTTACGATGCCCAATCAAATAAGCCAAAATGAAATTCATGCTAGCAAATAGGATTGGAAGGCTAAAGAGAGTCACATAAGTCCCTCCAAAACCAAGGCCTAGCACCAAGAAATAAAAGAGTAACTGGACATTCTTCGCTGTATCTTTATCAGACACCAGCAAGCGCACAACCCGATAGAGGTAAGTCCCCGCAAAGAAGAGAGCAATCGCTTGGAGAATCATCAAGATCCAATGTCCACCAGCCAAGCTTCCCAACCAGTTGATCGCATAATAGAGCAGACCATTGGTTCCGTAAAAATCACCAAACGGTACTTGACCCTTGGTCATTGCCCAGCCAGCATACAAGTTTTGCGATTGTTGATTGGTTGCAAAACGGGTTAAAAATGGCACCCCGACATGCAGCAAACTAATCAAGAGACTCAACACAAAAGGAATCGCTAGGGGGACTGGACGCTTGGATTGACGACGGATCGGCTCAACTGCCACATCCGCTTCTAGCTCTTCCGTATCCTCTTCTACCTTAGATGCTTCCACTTTTGCCGCTTCAACTCCCGCCTTACGGGAACGACGACTCATCCGACTGAGCGGTTGCTCCGCTTCCTGTTCTGGTTCTTGCTTAGGCTCTGTTACTGGTTCTAGCTCTGTTTCCACTGCTGGCTCCACATCACTCATTTCCTCTGATGCCTCCATTGCAACCGGCTCCTCCAAGACTTCTGCCTGCTGGCTATGAGTCGGCTCTTCTTCACGAAAGACTGATTTATCTAGCACTTCGCGAATTTCACGTGTATCCTGAAAACTATCTCCCACGTGAAGCCCTAGCTTTTTCGAAGTCATTTCTTGCTCTTTTTCGCTCATTCTTTTTCCTTTTCTTCGCTATTCCTCTGCTCTTTCCTTTTAGAAAAAAGCCCATTATCTTCTCTAGTATACCAAATTCTGCCGACCATGTCAGCCTCTTGCCACATAGTCCTATGGAAAAAGAGTCAGATCTCTCAGCTTCTGACTCTTTCTTCTGTATTCTCACACCTATTACAACATCGGTGCGAACAATTGCATAATTTCCTTGATTAAGCTTTGGTGCCATGTAAAGCGGAAGGTATCCTCTGTAATTTCTTGAGACACTTCAAAGATATGGTCAAAGTCCTCACGAATCTTTTTCAAGGCAGGCGTCCGATACATCCAGACGGCATTTTCATAGTGATGGACCAAACTGCGGTAGTCAAAGTTAATCGACCCTACAACCGCCATTTCGTCATCTGCCAGGACTTGCTTGCTATGGACAAAACCAGGTGTATACTCATAAATCTTTACTCCTGCATCCATCAGATCCAAGTAAGCCCCACGAGTGACGATTTGGATCAATTTTTTATCTGGAATATGCGGGGTCACGATCCGAACATCTACCCCTCGAAGGGCTGCATTGCGGATATCCTCTGTCAAATCATAATCGATGATCAAGTAAGGAGTCGTGATATAGACGTAATCCGTCGCTTGGTTGATCATATTTTGATAAACCGTCTTTCCAACCTGCGACTTGTAAATCGGCTTTGGTCCACTCCCATAGGGAATGTAGAGCCCTTCACCTTCGACTGCCTTGTTTTCAATATGGTAGCGGTCAAAATCCTCGATTTCTCCACGGTTGATGTACCAGTTCATGAGGAAGAGTCGCGTCAAGGCCTTAACAGCTCGTCCATCCAAACGGATGGCACTATCCTTCCAGTGACCAAACCGCTCAATATGGTTGATGTACTCGTCTGCCAAATTGACACCACCCGTATAGCCGATCTGCCCATCAATGACCAGAATCTTACGGTGGTCTCGGTTGTTATAAGCCACTGTTATACGGGGGATCACCTTGTTAAATTTATGGGCATCAATTCCCATCTTTCGCAATCGTTTGGTATAGTTCCCAGCCAAGGTTGCCATACAGCCGATATCGTCATAAAGGAGTTTGACTTCGACCCCCTCTTTCACTTTCTGCTCTAAAATCTCTAGGATACTGTTCCACATCAAGCCCTCATCAATGATGTAAAACTCGATGAAGATAAATTTTTTCGCCGCTCTCAGATCCTCTAGTAGTTGCTCATACATCTCCTCCCCTAGAGGGTAAAAGGTTGATGCCGTCCCATTGTAGAGATCCGCATTGTGATCCATGGATAAAATCGACTTGACCAAGCCATAAACCGCCTTGCTTTCTTGCTTGAGCTCCTTACGCAACTGATGACTATTGTCCTCTCGAAACTTCATGGACTCCATATTTTTCAGCTGGATCATTTCCTTTTTGGACAAACGTCGCTCTCCAAACATGAGGTATAAAAGCGATCCAAAGACAGGAATGACGGCAATCAAGAGCCAGGTCACCTTATTTTCAGGCGGGGTATTTCGATTAACAATAGCTAAGATTGTCGACACATATAAGAGCCCAATGACTGCAACAGATAGCCAATGAGGGAACCATCTATTGAGCCAGAAGAAGGCCGCAAAGGATGCCCATAGTTCAAAGCCCATAAACAAAATACTAAATCCATATTTGGACATTAATAGACGTAATTTTCTAAAGGTCACAGCATCCTCCTTTTTTCTTTCTACTAGTATACCAATTCTTTTTACCCGTTGCAACGACCAACCAAGCCCCTTCTAGACAAACAAAAAGAGAGTGGGACAAAAGTCCTAGCCTCTCAATTATTTTTGGATTGTCGAGCAAGACGCAATGGTTGAGTGGGCTCTACTACGCTGATTTCGTCAGCTTTTACAGCCCTACTCAACTTTGCGGAGGTAGGACGACGAAATCGAATTCTAACGAATTACCGATTTCTGTCCCACTCTCTCTTGTTTCATCCCTTATTGCTTAGTCAAAACGATAATCCCTTGATCATCCTCTGCTTGCTCTAAATCTTCTAGCGACAACTGATCCCCTTCGATTCGATAGCGATAAGGCTCATCCCCGATACGCATGGATTGATTGACCGGATCAATGCTGACCTCTTTGGTCTCTTCTTCTCCATCAGCATCTTGCACCGTAAACGTGCCTTTTTGACCCGTCACAACTAAGAGGATCGTATTTTCCTCGTCCTGTCCTCGATAGCTTCCATCTATGGACACCCCCTGCTCTGATTTTTCACTGGTCGAAGCCACTGTCTCAGATGAATGTGAGCTAGCGCTACTTGAGGCTTTTGGCGTTTGTTCTTGCTGGCTACAAGCAGTCAGGAAAAGGGCTACTGCCAAGGTCAGTATAGACATGATTTTTTTCATTAAGATCGGCTCCTTTCGCCATAACCGTATACTATCTACCACCAGTATACGCCAAGAAAGTCTTTAGGTCAATTGTTTACCCCTCTAATAAAAATGCCCTTACTTCCGCAATAAAATACAAGGATCCTGTGACAAATAAGACTTCATCTGGGGAACTCTGATCCATAAATTCTTTGATATAGGCCTTGTAGTCCGCTACATAGGGCAGGTCTTGTCGGTCGCCTTGTGCCACCACTTCACCGTAATGAAAGGTCGTCAAAATCAATTCAGCTTCCGGCAATCCCGCTTGAAGCGTTTGGAGCATCCCGCTATAATCTTTTCGCTTGAGGGCTCCAAATAAAATCTTCACGCGCTTTCCTGCTAAGCTATTGGCAAACTCGATCAAGCGCAACATAGCATGAGGATTATGAGCGCCATCCAGATACACCTGGTCACCAAACAACTCTAGACGTCCCGGCCACCGCGTCTCTTGTAAGGCCAGCTTGACCTGATCCATATCCACTTCTTGATCTTGGCCTTCCATATAGAGGAAAAAGGCTTCTAGAGCTACTGCAGCATTTTCCCGTTGGTAATCACCCTTCAAACCCAGAGACGGCAAGACAAGTTCCACACGTTCATTCCAAAAACGGTCCTGCTCTAACCCAAAATCTTTCTGGAAGGCGTGGAGAGCCACAGCCAATTGCTCCGCTTTTTCTTGACAAACAGCTATAGCATCATCCGACAAGGGACCCACAACAGCTGTCTTGCCCTTCTTAAAGATTCCTGCCTTTTGCTGGGCGATTTCCGCAATCGTCCCTCCCAGTGTTTCCTGGTGATCCAGGCCAACCGAAGTGATCACTGCGATCTCTCCCGTCACTACATTGGTCGTATCTAGAAGCCCTCCGATACCAACTTCCAGCAAGACCACATCCACAGCTTGTTCCTTAAAATACAAGAGAGCCATGAGGCAGATAATCTCAAAATAAGAGAGTTGGTCCTGGGTTTGAAGCAAGGTCTGCTCCATTTGTTGGACTTCTTGGCCAATCCGAGTAAAAGCTTCATCTGAAATCGGCTGATCCCCAATACAAATCCGATCATGGATACTGATCATATGAGGAGAAGTAAAGGTCCCAACCTTCTTTCCGTGAGCCATCAATAATTGACGCAGAAAGGCGATTGTGGATCCCTTCCCATTGGTTCCTGTCACATGAAGAATCGGATAAGCCTTATCTGGCCTCCCTAAAAGGCTCACTGCCTGCTCCATACGATCCAGGCCCGATCGAAAATTCAGACCGATCCGACTATTCATCCATTGCTCAATCTTATTCACATCTTCCTCCTAAAAGAAAAAAGCGACAAAACCTCTTCTGACGTTTGCGCTCCTTTCTTTTGTAGTTATTTCTTTCTCATTTTTACAGCAAGTCCATCGGACTTACTGCTTTTTCTTATTTCTTAAAGCAGGGCTAAAAACATCCACCGGATGTTTCAACTCTTTCTAGTTTCTAGGAGTTGAGGTGATACAGTCTCCCAGACTGTATCACTCCTCCATAAAGCTGTTGAAGACTTCTTCGATCATATCCCATTCTGCATCTGAGTCTTCTGGGATTGGTTGAAGGTCGCCTTCTGTTCCGTCTTCGTTTTCTGTAAATGAATAAGCTTGGATTTCAACTTCGCCGTTTTCATCTTCTTCTGCATTTGCAGGGATCAAAAGGACATAGTTTTTCCCAAATTCTTCTTTGCCATCAATGGTCAAAAGAATTTCAAACAAGGTTTCATTTCCTTGTTCATCCACCAATGTGATTAATTCACGTTCTTCATGGTCGTGGTTATGATCATGTGCCATACTATTCTTCCTCGTTTTCTTTCTAAAAATTGCGATCTAAATAATTTTGTAAAATAAGCTGCGCCGCTAACTTATCAATAACTTTTTTGCGTTTGCTACGGCTAATATCTGCTTGCTCAATCAACATCCGCTCTGCAGCAACTGTCGTCAACCGTTCATCTTGGTAGTCGACTGGCAACCCAAACTTTTCAGCAATCATTGCGCCATAAGCCTGACTAGCTTCCACACGCGGTCCGCTGGTGTTGTTCATGTTTTTCGGCAAGCCCACAACAAAACGGTCTACCTTGTATTGAGCCACTAATTCGGCCAAGCGCTCCAAACCGAATTCTTTTTTGTCTTCATCGATTTGGATGATTTCAAGACCCTGAGCTGTAAAACCGAGAGGATCACTCACAGCAACCCCGACGGTCTTTGAGCCAACATCCAATCCCATAATTCTCATTAGAGGTCTATTCCTTGCCCTTTCAAATAATAACGTACCAATTCTTCCACGATCTCATCTCGTTCATATTTACGAATTTGGTTCCGTGCATTATTATAACGAGGTACATAGGCAGGATCACCACTGAGTACGTATCCTACGATTTGATTAATTGGATTGTAGCCTTTTTCATCCAGTGACAAGTAAACATCTTTCAAGGTCTCGCTAATTTCCTTACGATTTGAATCATCAAGATTAAAACGTACTGTTTCATCTGTAAATCCCACAAGAACACCCTCTTTCCTTAGAATATTACTATTATACCATAATTAAGAGTTTTCCACAACGGCCAAGCCCTTGATTTTACGGCTTTTTCAAGCATTTTTGAGCTATTTTAGCTAAACTGTTTTTTTATTTTTGCTCACTCGCTCCAGCATTGATAAGATTATCCGCAAATTGACTCGGTGTCAGCTTCAACAACTCTGGTAAGTGATTGTTTTTGAAGTAGGTCATGCCTTCAGCCTTCTTCACATCCATTGCTTCAAAATCATAGGTGATGGTTACCTTGTATTCATTCTCATTTTCCAAGGTCAAATCAGCTGTGAAACCTGGCACTGTCAAAGCTTCCTTAAATGCATCGTCCTTGTTAAAGGATTCTCTCAATTGCTTTTGTGCTTCCTCGACTCCAACCTGTTGGATCCCTTTTTTCAACTCCTCATCGGTTGCCGTCACATTGATGGTCTCCAACTTTTTAAAGGTATTCCCCACATAGGTGACGATTTGCGTCTGTTGTGTCCCCTTGTCATCTTTTGGAAAGACAAAGGTTCTAGTGATGACTTTATTTTCTTCAGCTTTTTGCAGGATACTCTTATTATCCTTTTGCAGTTGCTCTGCTTTTGCTTGGATTGCCTTTTGTTCACTTGAATTTGGCGTTTTCGCTTGTTTTTTTTGACCGCATCCAGTCAAACACAAGGCAAGTGCACCCAATAAGAAGATTTTCCTTTTCATTTTCCATTCCTTACTAGTTATTGTTTTCTAAAATATTGTATCATAGATTTCGTAAAATGGCGCAGTAAACTGCTTTTCATTCCGATTTTTAAAAAGAAAAAAATCAGAAACAAATTGTTTCTGATTTTCAATCGCTTTAAAGAGCTGCACGCATCCGCGCTTCTGTATTTTCTACATTTCGAACTGATCGTGGCAAGAAGGCACGAATATCGTCTTCTTTGTAGCCCACTTGGAGACGTTTGTCATCTACCAAGATCGGACTTTTAAGAATACGAGGTGTTTCCATGATGATGTCAATGACTTCATTGACACTCAAGTCTTCGATGTCCACTCCTAGATTTTTAGCGTATCGATTTTTTGAAGAGACAATACTTGCCACTCCATTTTCAGTCTTTGTAAGGATATCCAATAATTCTTCTTTGGTGATCCCTTCCTTACCGAGGTTTTGTTCTTTATAAGTTAGCTGGTGAGCGTTGAGCCAAGTCTTTGCTTTTTTACAGCTGGTGCAACTTGACACTGTATAAATTTTAATCATGCATGCACTCCTTTCGCTACACGATAATACTATCGTATTAAATTATAACACAAAAACCATCAGTCTAGCGACCTATTTTGAAAAAAATTAATCTTCAATTTCAATCGCGTCATCTAAATCTAGAGTTACTTCTTCTACGACAGGAACTGCTTCTTCAGTTTTATCAAGGGTTTTCACTGCTTCGTCTTCTTCGATCAAACCAAAATGAACCCGAACCTTGTGGTCGATTTCGTCAAAAATTTCTGGGTGGTCAGCCAAGAATTTCTTAGCATTTTCAGATCCTTGACCAATTTTTTCGCCATTATATGAGTACCACGCACCCGCTTTTTGGATGATATCCAAATCTGTTGCAATCTTCACCAACTCACCTGTACGTGAAATTCCTTCTCCGTACATGATTTCAACCATGGCTTCTTTGAACGGTGGAGCCACCTTGTTCTTCACAACCTTGATCTTGGTTTCCTTACCAACGTTGGTATCTTTTTGGTCCCCAGTACCTTTGATTTGAGTATTTCCACGAACATCTAGACGAACAGAAGCGTAGAATTTCAGGGCACGACCACCAGGTGTGGTTTCAGGGTTCCCAAACATGACCCCAACTTTTTCACGCAATTGGTTGATAAAGATAGCAATGGTCTTCGTCTTATTGATCGAAGCTCCGAGTTTGCGCATCGCTTGGCTCATCATCCGCGCTTGCAAACCAACGTGGCTGTCACCGATATCTCCATCGATTTCTGCGCGTGGAACCAAGGCCGCGACAGAGTCGATAACAACCAAGTCAACGGCCCCAGAGTCGATCAATTTACCAGCAATTTCTAGTCCTTGTTCCCCTGAGTCTGGTTGAGACAAGAGGAGTTCATCGATATTAACCCCAAGAGCTGCTGCATAAGATGGATCCAAAGCGTGCTCGGCATCGATAAAGGCAGCAATGCCTCCTTCTTTCTGTGCTTGCGCTACTGCATGGAGGGCAACGGTTGTTTTACCAGATGATTCTGGACCATAGATTTCGATGATCCGACCCTTTGGATAACCACCAGCACCCAAGGCAATGTCAAGCGCCAAGGAACCTGAGCTCATGACTTGAACTTTTTGCTCTGCGCGTTCGCCCAGACGCATGATGGATCCTTTACCAAAGTCTTTTTCGATCAACTTTAGGGCATCATTGAGCGCTTTTTCACGCTCATCTCCGAATTTCTTAGAGATATCATCTAATTTTTTCTGTTTTTTCGCCATTCTTTTCTCCTATATTCAAAGCGTAATGTTTTACACCTTCTTTTTATTATAGCAAATTTTCATCTAATAATACAGTCTTGCGTACCAGATTAAAGGCATGTAGGACTGCAACTTTACGAACATCCATACGACTCCGGCCAGCGATATTGACCTTGATTGATTGGACTCCTTTTGGACCTGCCACTCCAATAAAGACAGTCCCTGCCGGGTGGCCTTCTAGACTGTCTGGACCGGCAACACCCGTCAGACTGACTCCATAGTCAGCCCCTGTTAAGAGGCGGGCCTGTGACGCCATCCGCTCAGCTGTATGGGCAGAGACCACGCCATGTTCTCGTAACTCAGCTAGGGGGATTTGGAGCATTTTGCTCTTTTCCTCTATGCTGTAAGTGACGAAACCTCCTGGCAAGACCGCTGAAGCTCCTGAGAAATTAGCCAGAGTCGACTGGAACATCCCTGCCGTCAAGCTCTCCGCTGCGGTCAGGGTCAAGCCTCGCTCACGCAAGAGTTCAAAAGCCATCTTAGCTAGGGAATTGTCATCTCCATAGCCATAGAAGAGCTGGCTCAAGGGTTGGCCATCTAAGGTCTCATGACGGAGAATCACTTGCTCCAACTGATCCAATTTCTGATCTGCCAGCTCTTGTGACGAAGCCTTGGTCGACAAGCGCAAGGTCACTTCTCCGGTCTTGGCATAAGGAGCCACCGTCGGGTCTGTTTGGCTATCAATCACATCCGCTAGGACGGTTACCAGCTGGCTTTCCCCGATTCCAAAGAAGCGCAAGACGCGTGAGTAGAGCTTCTCTCCTGTCGCTAACAGGGGCACCAACTCATCCGTAACCATGGGTTTCAATTCACTCGGAGGGCCAGGCAAGACCACATAGCTAATGCCCTCTACTTCGACCAGACCTCCCACTGCCAAACCGGTTAGGTTTTGGAGGGGCTTAGAACCCGTTACTATTTGCGCTTGTCTTAGATTATTGGGCGTTCGGACATGGTCTGGCCGACTGGCAAAGAAGCGATCCAACTTGGCCATGGCTTCGGGATCAAAGGTCAAGTCTCTATCCAAGAACTGGGCTAGGGTCTGCTTGGTCAGATCGTCTTCGGTCGGTCCGAGACCTCCTGTGAGGATGACGAGATCACTTCGATCACGCGCAATCCCAAGAACAGACAAGAGGCGATCAGCATTATCTCCAACTGCAGTTTGGAAATAAACGTCGATCCCTAGGCCGGCCAACTTTTCTGATAAGAATTGCGCATTGGTATTGACAATCTGTCCTGTGAGAATTTCGGTTCCCACTGCAATGATCTCTGCTTTCATAACGCCTCCACTTATACTATTCGTAATTTTTCTTCATTGTAACACAAAAACAGAAAAATCGTAGAAAAAAGAGAGCCTCTCAGCTCTTCTTTCATTTTTTAAGTTCACGAATAATCATAACAGGAATGGTGATAATTCCGAAAAAAACATACAGTATAGTCCATTTGATTAACATTAATAAGGTCTTCATAATTTTCCCCTGGTTAGTTGTTTTGATAGTAGCTATAGATACTTTGATTAATCCAGTAGCTTTACATATCATATTATAAATTATTTGTTATAGTTTTGCAATAAATATTTTTCTCTGTAATACAGTATAATTCAATTTCTAATTAAATTTGGAATTACACGAAAAATCATTTTTCTTTTATGGATTTTCCCTTCCATTCACAAGCATTCTCATGATCATTGACCAGGCCTGCTGCTTGTAGGTAGGACAGGACCGCAACGGGACCTGTAAACTTGAAGCCCCGCTTTTTGAAGTCCTTGGCTAGCTTCTCAGAAAGAGCTGTCTTCGCTGGAGCCTGTCGGTAATCTGAAACATCATTGAGGATGGTTTTCCCATTGACAAAAGACCAAAGATAAGCATCAAACGATCCAAATTCTTCCTGGACTTGTAAAAAAGCCTGAGCATTGGCCCGTGTCGCAAAAATCTTTGCACGATTGCGGATGATGGCTGGATTGTCTAACAAAGTTTCCAGTTCAGAGTCGGTCATCTCTGCGACGCGTTGAAGGTGGTAACCATGAAAAGATTCTCGGAAAGCCTGCCGTTTATTGAGGACCGTTTCCCAAGATAGACCGGCCTGATAAGTCTCCATACAGAGCAACTCAAAAAGCGCCTGGTCATCATGGAGGGGCCGACCCCATTCTTCATCATGGTAAGCTACATATAACGGATTGGTCATTTTGACCCAGCCACAGCGTTTTGGCATCTTCTTCTCCTATTTCACCAACATCTTAAGGGCAGACTTGATGTAGTTTTCAGCAGTATCAGAAGTTCCTTCAAAGAATTTCTTGATTTTCTTAAGTTCCGTTGCCTTGTAGCCCAATGCCAACATGGCTTCCATAGCTTCTTCAAGGGCTTGGTTTTCTTCTGCAACTTTGGCTTTGGACTGAGCCGGTGCATCTTCTAGATCAAGATTGATCTTACCTTCCAGATCCAAGACCATCTGTTGGGCTGTTTTCTTGCCGATCTTTGGAAACTTGGTCAAGTAGGTAATGTTCTTGCTTTCGATGGCTTGGACAAGGCCTGCATTATCGTCTGCAGCAATGATAGCTAGAGCTGAGACAGGTCCAATCCCAGAGACTGAGATCAAGTTTAAAAAGAGCTGTTTCTCTTCTTCGGTCGCAAAGCCATAGAGAAGGTGAGCGTCTTCCCGAACCACTTGGTGCAGATAGACGTGCACCTCTTGATTCATTTTGCCAGAGTAGGCATAGGGATTGGCCACATGCAAGAGATAGCCGATTCCAGCTGTTTCTACCACGATGTATTTGGCGGTAATTTTCGTTAAGATTCCTTTAATGTATTCGTACATAAGATTCCTTTATCGTTTACTTAATATTTGCCCAATTCCCGCAGGCTAGTGTGATTTTCTTGAATGCGTCGGAACATCTTTTCCATATCTGACTTGGTAAAGTTAACCAAAACCGGACGGCCATGAGGGCAGTTATAAGGGTTGTCACATTGGGACAGTTGATAGATGAGATCCCGTGCGGAGTAATCATCCAGTGTATGATTGGCCTTGATGGAGCGTTTGCAGGACATCATGATGGCCAACTCAGCCCGGTATTTCTTGATGGACACTTCCTTGGTCAAGAGGAGCATGTCACACATTTCATAGATACCCGACTCGATCTCTTCCTCCTTCATCCAGATCGGATGCTCCCGTAAGATCAACTGGTTGGCTCCGTACTCTTCTAAGTAGACGCCTACTTCTTCTAGAAGGTGCTTGCGCTGTTGCAGGCGGATCAGATCGTCTGTAGGGAATTCAAAGATATAAGGCACCAGCAGTTGTTGCTGACTGCCGTCTACGTCCCCGATGCTCTCCCGATATTCTTCGTATTTGACCCGCTCTTGGGCCGCGTGCTGGTCAATGATATAAAGGCCCCCATTGCCTTGGGCAAAGAGATAAGTTCCATGCATCTGACCAAAATATTCCAACTCTGGGAAGGTCGAATGTTCTTCCCCATCCAACTTATCATAGACCTTGTCTAGACTAGCCAGATCCAACTCTGGGTGATCCAGTTCATCATAAACCGCAGTCTTTCTTTCCGCAAACTTGATCGCGCTTGTCGGTTTTTCTACTGGGTTTTCTTGGCTTGTAGAATCAGCAGCCACCTCATCTGTTAGAGGCAATTGAGGATCTGCCACTTCTGGTCGAAGCTTGAAATCTTGGCTTTCTCGATCATAATAGAGACGGTTTTCTTTTAAAGGCAGGGTTGTCTGTACTGGCTTTTCTGTTCGGCGAATGGTCGACTTGGCTAGATTTTCTAGAGCATCTGGAATCAGGTCCTGCTCTTTCAAAGCATTCGCAATCGCCTGGGAGATCAAGGCCATTAATTCCCGTTCTTTGGAGATACGAACTTCTTGCTTGGTAGGGTGAACATTGACATCGGCTAAGTAAGGGTCGATCTGGATATTAATGATCGCGAGTGGAAAGCGACCCACCATGAGTTTACTGCCGTAGCCATCTAAAATAGCTCGATTGAGCAAGAAATTCTTGATGTAACGGCCGTTGATAAAGAGGCTGATGTAATTGCGATTGGCACGAGTCAATTCAGGCAAAGACACAAAGCCCGTCACTTCAAAATCTAGGTCGCGATTTTCAATGGCCACCATCTTCTTGGCAGATGCGAGGCCATAGACACCCGCAATGGCTTGCCGGAGATTACCCGTCCCCGCTGTTTTGGTCATTTCTTTTCCATCATTGATCAAGGTAAAGGCAATCTCAGGATGGGCCAAGCTCAAGCGGTTGAGAATATCCACGATATGGGATAGCTCTGCCTGCTGGCTCTTTAAATACTTGAGACGAGCAGGGGTATTAAAAAAGAGATCTTCCACTGTGATCTTGGTCCCGACAGGGCTTGTCGCTGGCTCCAATTCCTCAATTTCGCCACCCTTTGCGACCAATTTGGTCCCGTGGGCAGCTCCTTCTTGCGCCGTTAGAAGGGTTAGAATACTGACAGAAGCAATGGAAGGCATGGCCTCACCACGAAAACCAAGCGTTCGAATACGAAAAAGATCTGCTTGACTCTTGATCTTACTGGTCGCATGTCGACGGAGGGCCAAAGCAACCTCATCGTGCGCAATTCCTTCCCCATTATCTGTAATCCGAATCGACTTCAATCCTGCTTCTTCGATTTCAACAACAATCTGGCTAGCTCCAGCATCGATCGAGTTTTCAACCAATTCCTTGACCACACTAGCAGGTCGTTCAATCACTTCACCTGCCGCAATCTGATTGGCTAGGACTTCTGGCAATTCAATAATCTGTGACATAGCTGCTCCTTTACCTATTTTTTCACCGATACATGTAGCTCTATTATACCACAGATCCACAAGACTCCCTTTCTTAAAAAATAGAGACTGATCCCGTCTTCTTCCCTAAAAACCGCATAGGCAAAGAAAATGACCACATAAACAAATCCCCTTGTCTTCCCTTTGGAAAAAGTGTTTAATAGTAGTGTAAAGAAGGAGCCGGGCTAGCAGGCTAACCGACTTTACCTAAGGAGGGAGAAAATATCTTATGAAAGTAGAAGTACACATTGATTCCCACTTCCAAGAAGAAGCGGTGACGATTACAGCACCTACACTATCTACGCGTGTAGAGAGAATCCGTGACTTTGTGGAAGAATTGGATCAAAAAGGGCGCTTACGTGCCAAAAAGGATGGGGAGGCTTACCTGATCGAAAGCCAGCTATTCCAACGTTTTTACATTGAAAATCGGCAAGTGATTGGTGAGACCATGACAGATCAATTTATCCTGACTGGACCACTCTATCAACTATCTGAAGGCTTACCGACCTTCTTTCTCAAAATTTCCCAATCTGAAATTATCAACACAAAAGAAATCGATCACCTGCACTTCACTAGTGGAGGATCGGTTCAAATCCATCTCAAAAATGGGAGCCTGACCTACTCCTCCCGTCGTTATTTAAAAGCCATTAAGGAGAAATTATCATGCTAAAACAATCATTTTCTGACGCCCTAAAAGGGATTCTCATCGGGCTCATTCTATCCATCTTCTTTTCCTACCACTTCTCACCTGAGTTATACCTTCCCTTAAGTCCCAACTCTACAGTCGGCCGCTGGATGTTCTTGCATCATGTTCACGGCTCACTGGTCATGCTCTATTGCGTCCTCGTTTGGGGTGCGATTGGGGTTCTCTTTAGCTTGGGAAGTCTCCTCTTTCAAAAAGACTGGAGCCTCTTGCGGGCTACTCTGAGCCATTACCTACTCATGTTACTTGGCTTTATTCCCCTAGCCACCTTGGCCGGCTGGTTCCCAGCACGACTAGGATTTTACCTCTCGCTCATTGTCGAATTCACCCTCGTTTATGTGATCATCTGGTTGGTCTCTTATCATTTTTACAAAAAACAAGTACAAGAAATCAATCAAAGCATTACTAACCACTAAAAGAAAAGATCCTCGCCGTCACGAGGATCTGAAAGTGGAGATAAGCTGTTCTTTTATACAAATCTAATAAATTCTATAAAAATTATACTCGTTATAGTTATTCAATCATCTACTGAAACTTTCCGCTGTGAGAAAAGTGCCTGAAACACAAACGTTTCAGGGGCACTCGGGAGTTTTTAGAGTAAAACAGTTTAGGAAACTGTTTTAGCCTGAGCCCAGAAATTAAAGAGCGAAGGGGCTCAATAATTAGTCATGGAACTTCCTAGAAGTTCGCTGACGTCCGTACTCACTTAAGGAAAGTTTCTAAGATGACTTTGTCTTTAATAAAAGATCCTCGCTGTCACGAGGATCTTCTTTTTACAATTTCTTTTTCAATTCGGCGACTGCCATCATGACTTCCATCGGAGTCATATTGTAGAGATCCAGATTCTTCAATTCTGTGATCACTGTACTTTCTGTTTCTTCCTCAAAGAGGGACATTTGTTCAGCAACCTGTGAAGGTACTTCCTTTTTAGGGGTTGCATCCGCAAGCGGTACTTGCTGGGCTTGTCCTTCGAGCTTGGTCAAAATCGCATCCGCCCGCTTCAGCAATTCTTCTGGCAAACCAGCGATCTTGGCCACGTGAATCCCATAGGACTTATCTGCTGGGCCGGGTTCAATCTTGTGCAAGAAGGTAACCTGACCATCTCGCTCCAAGGTCGCAACATGGACATTTTCCAAGCGAGACAAGGTTTCTGAAAGAGCCGTCAATTCATGGTAATGGGTCGCAAACAAGGTCTTAGCTCCGGTCCGATCATGGATATATTCGATGATGGACTGGGCGAGGGCCATCCCATCATAGGTCGCCGTTCCCCGTCCCAACTCATCAAATAAAATCAAGGACTGGGGCGTCGCCTTGCGAATGGCATGATTGGCTTCCATCATTTCCACCATGAAGGTAGACTGCCCCGATACCAGGTCATCAGCAGCTCCGATTCGGGTATAAATCGCATCAAAGATTGGCAACTCGGCCTTTTGCGCGGGTACATAGGAGCCAATTTGGGCAAGAATCACAATGATCGCCAATTGGCGCATATAGGTAGACTTCCCGCTCATATTTGGCCCCGTAATCAGCTGAATATCCCGTTCTTCATCCATAAAGATGCTATTCGGAATATAGGACTGGGCTCCCATGACTTTCTCGACAACTGGATGGCGACCTTTGTCGATTTCAATTCGTCGTTCTTCATGAAAAAGGGGACGATTCAACTGTTGCGACTCAGCAACACTGGCCAAACTTTGTAAAACATCAACCGTTGCAATCGCCTGAGCCAACTGTTGCAAACGCTGGATATATTTGCCAACTTCTTCACGAATCCGCATGAAAATCGTATATTCAAGGCTGGCAGATTTCTCACGCGCCTCAAGCATATCTCCTTCGATACGTGCCAATTCCTCCGTACCAAAGCGTTCTGAATTTTTCAAGGTCGCCTTGCGGAAAAAATGAGCAGGAACGTGGTTCAATTGAGAATTGGTGACATGGAAATAGTAGCCATCCTTCTTGTTATAATCGATTTTTAAACCGGTAATGCCACTGGCTTCGCGCTCCTTGGCTTCAATCTCTGCAATCCAACCAGTACCATCCCGAAGAACGACACGGTATTGATCCAATTGCTCGTCAAACCCAGTTCGGATGATATTTCCCTCTGTAATAACAGCAGACGCTTCCGGAGCAATAGCTGAGGTAATCAAGCGGTGTAATTCGGGAAGTTCATCCAAGCGTGCAATCAAGACATCTAAGACTGGATCACCAATCCCCAGTAGAATCGACTTGATCGTCGGCACATGACCCAGAGTATCTCCTAGCTGCAAGAGATCCTTAGGATTGATCTTGCCAAAGGAAACCCGACTCGCTAAGCGTTCAATGTCATAGACCCCTTTGAGGCTGTCGGTCAAATCGCTCCGTTCAAAGAAATGATCCATAAAGACCTGAATGATGTCCTGGCGCTCTCGTATCCGTTTCAAATCGACTAAGGGTTTCTGAATCCAGGACCGCAACAAACGACCGCCCATGGCCGTCTTGGTTTCATCCAAATACCAATACAAGCTACCATGTTTCTTCCCAGTCCGCGCATTCTCTGTCAAATCAAGACTAGCCTTGGTCGCAAAGTCCATCTGCAAGAAATCGCAAATCTCATAATGATGGGCTTTTTTGAGGTGGCTCAATTCCCGCATTTGTGTCTGGTGGACATACTGGAGAAGTTTTCCAGCCGTTTTCTTTTCTAGCTCACTCAACTGATCCCCTAAGAGTTGAACATCGTCGAGCGCCGTCTCTACATGTGACAACAAGAGATTCATCTGGCTAACAAACACACGCTCTTCCTGTTCTGGCAACTCATAACCCAGGACCACCTCACGCGCACGTAAATTGCGGATTTCTCCACAAACCATGCTAAAATCATTGAGGGTCGTCACCTGAAACTCCCCTGTCACCAGATCCATATAGGCTAGCCCATACTCATTTCCTGAACGATCCAAAGCAACCAGGAAGTTATTCTCACTATCTGGCTTGGTCGAATCCACCACTGTACCCGGTGTAATCACCTGTACGACTTCACGCTTAACGACCCCCTTGGCTTCTTTGGGGTCTTCCATTTGTTCTGCAATCGCGACCTTATAGCCCTGTTCAATGAGAACATCGATGTACTGCTGGGCCGAGTGGTAGGGAACACCCGCCATAGGGATCGGATTCTCTGCATTTTTATTCCGTGAGGTTAAGGAAATCTCTAAAATTTGAGCCGCATTCACTGCATCTTCATAAAATAATTCGTAAAAATCTCCCATTCGAAACAGCAAAAAGGCATCCGGATAGTCTTTTTTGATATCTAGATACTGCTGCATTCCAGGGGATATTTTCTCTACTGCCATACTTCTTTATTCCTTACTCTTGCACCATTTTCTGATGCAAGCTCCATAGATGAAAACAGGAGTAGATAGCTCACTATCTTCCTCCTTTTGACATCTTAACGGGGTATTTTCTTTCTTTTCAAGGGGTTTGATTACTGCATCATCCCTAAAATTTCATTTTGAATTTCAATGGCTGCATCTTGGTCTCGACAGACAATCAAGAGGGTATTGGCCCCTGCTACTGTCCCCAAAATACGCTCATCTGACATCTCATCTACACCATTGGCCAAGAGAGCTGCTTCTCCTAGCTCTGTCCGCAAGACCAAGGTGAATTCTGCCCGTGAGACAGACTTGGCATGGCTGGACAGCATAATATAAATCTCTGCCACCTCAGGCTCATTTGGCAAAATATAATACAATTGATCTTTTCGCTTCACCTTGACCAGACCTAGATCCCGCAAATCACGTGAGAGGGTCGTTTGCGTTACTGCAATTCCTTTTGCTTCTAAACGATCCTGAATCTCTTTTTGCGTGGACAGTTTTTCATTTCGAATCATCTGTTGAATCAAAAGGTGACGTTCTGTCTTTTTCATTGGACCTCCACTTTTGAATAAATATACTTTAAATTATACCAAAAAAATTGAAAATTCGCTCAGAATTGTGTTAAAATAATAGTTAAAAGGACTAAGGAGCTAATATGAACAATAAAGAACTCATTGCTAGTGAATTGGCCAAAGTGATTGACTCTCTTGACCAAGATGCTATTTTAAATTTGCTTGAACAACCAAAATCATCTGATCTTGGTGACATTGCTTTTCCAGCCTTCTCACTTGCAAAAGTGGAACGCAAGGCTCCTCAAGCAATCGCTGCAGATATTGCTGAAAAGATCAACCAAAGCGCCTTCGAAAAAGTTGTTGCAACTGGACCTTACGTGAACTTCTTCTTAGACAAATCTAAGATCTCTGATCAGGTGATCAAATCCGTCATCGAAGCAGGGGCAGACTACGGTCAACAAGACGAAGGTCATGGCCAAAACATTACCATCGACCTTTCAAGTCCAAATATCGCAAAACCATTCTCAGTTGGTCACTTGCGCTCAACCGTTATCGGGGATGCTCTTTCAAACATCTTCCGCAAAATGGGCTACAACACGATTAAAATCAACCACTTGGGAGACTGGGGTAAACAGTTCGGTCTCTTGATGGTAGCCTACAAAAAATGGGGTAGTAAGGAAGCTGTCGAAGCCAACCCAATCGATGAATTGCTAAAACTTTACGTTCGGATCAACGCTGAAATCGAAAACGATCCTGAGCTTGATGATGAAGGACGTCTCTGGTTCAAGAAACTGGAAGATGGAGATCCAGAAGCGACTGAGTTGTGGCAATGGTTCCGTGACGAAAGCTTGGTAGAATTCAACCGTATCTACAAACTCCTCGGTGTTGAATTTGACAGCTTAAACGGAGAAGCTTTCTACAATGACAAGATGGATGAAGCTGTCCAAATTCTTGAAGACAAAGGCTTGTTGAAAGAGTCTAAGGGAGCTAGCATCGTTGAGCTCGATGATGTCAACCTTCCACCGGCTATGATTAAGAAATCAGACGGTGCCACTCTTTATATCACTCGTGATATCGCAACCGCTATCTACCGTGCACGGACTTACAACTTTGTGAAAAACATCTATGCTGTAGGTCAAGAACAATCTAACCACTTCCGTCAATTGAAAGCTGTTTTGAAGAAAATGGGATTTGACTGGAGCGATGATATGGTTCACGTTGACTTTGGTTTGGTGACAAAAAACCGCCAAAAATTGTCAACTCGTAAAGGAAATATCATCCTTCTCGAACCAACTCTTCAAGAAGCCATCTCTCGTGCCAAAGCTCAGATCGAAGAAAAGAATCCTGAACTTGAAAACAAGGAAGAAGTGGCACATGCAGTCGGTGTTGGTGCGGTTAAATTCTACGACTTGAAGACAGACCGCCGCAATGGGTATGACTTCGACCTCGAAGCCATGGTATCCTTCGAAGGAGAAACTGGACCTTACGTTCAATACGCTTACGCTCGTATCCAATCAATCCTTCGTAAAGCCAACTTCACACCATCTACAGATGCGACTTACAGCTTGAGCGACCCAGAAAGCTGGGAAATCATCAAGCTTCTCCAAGACTTCTCTCGTGTCGTGAAACGTGCCGCTGAAAACTATGATCCATCCTTGATCGCAAAATATGCTATCAACTTGGCTCAAGCCTTCAACAAATACTATGCACACACTCGTATCTTGGATGAAAGCCCAGAACGCGAAAGCCGTCTTGCTCTTAGCTACTCAACAGCAGTAGTCTTAAAAGAAGCCCTTCGCTTACTTGGTGTCGATGCACCTGAGAAAATGTAATTTCTTATCTATGATGGATAAGTAGAACATCTCTTATGGGAGTGAGAGGAGAAACTAAATGCGATTCAATTTAGTTCTTTCTCACTCCTTTTCTCATGCCCAATGTCTTTCATTCTCTATATTTTCAGATCCTTTATATACAGGAGAAATCTATGAATCAAACCGTTTACATCTTAATCCTCATCAGTTTAGTGATCCTCTTTTTATTTAACAAGTACGAAAGAGAAAAACTACAACGGCTCTTACAAGAGCAACTCTTGAAAGATCAAGCTTTCAAAGATAGCATCAAGGAAAAAATCCGAGAGACCGACAATATCAACGACGTCATCCATGCAATCAACAAGGACTATCGATTGGGACTCCTACTTGCTAAAGAAATCACTGAAAAATTAAAATAAAGCGTAAAAGAGAGAGTGGGACAGAAATCGGTAATTCGTTAGAATTCGATTTCGTCGTCCCACCTCCGCACAGTTGAGTAGGGCTGTAAAAGCTGATGAAATCAGCGTAGTAGAGCCCACTCAACCACTGCGTCTTGCTCGACAATCCAAAAACAATTAAGAGGCTAGGACTTTTGTCCCAGCCTCTCTTTATTTTAAAGATGATACAAATCTTCTACAATGGCGGCTACTTTTTTAATATCTCCCAACATCCCCCGCATTTCAAAATCGGCTAACATAGGGAAACCAAAGCGTTGGCTGTACTGCTTAGCGGTTAAACAATATTGATTGTTAAAATTCCGATTGCCTGATCCAACCACTCCTAAGCACTTGCTGGCGTTGTCTCCATAAGCAATAAAATCTGCGACATCTGTCGTCAAAATTTCCACATCTCCATTGTCAACACCATTTCCACCCTCCAAATAGGTTGGCAAAAAAGTGATAAAAGGGTTGGTCATTTCAAAGAAGGGCTGGCCCTCTTTGACCAGGTCTTTCACATGCACTTTCTCGATTTCAAGTCCGGGATGAGCTTCCAGCAAATAGTCACTTAAGCGACGGACAAAACTCTCTGTATTTCCACTCAGACTAATATAAACAAAGGATACTTTCATCTTTTTTCTCCAATCAAGAAGCTCTCTTATCCTCTAAGAGAGCTCCATTCAAACTTATCTATTATGCCGCTTGAGCTTTTCTCAAACGCAAGGTT
This sequence comes from Streptococcus sp. 20925_1_77, assembly GCF_041432125.1. Lineage (NCBI taxonomy): Bacteria > Bacillati > Bacillota > Bacilli > Lactobacillales > Streptococcaceae > Streptococcus > Streptococcus sp. 20925_1_77. Next base: position 11,798 of record NZ_JAPVZB010000007.1, on the reverse strand, counting down.
TTATACAAAACAATTCCAAGGAAGAGAAGAGATAAAGCAGTCAAGAGTAACAAAGCAATGGATGAAGATGCCAAATATCGTTGGCGAAGGGACGGGTTTGAAAAACTAGCTAATAGTGGACGCCCTGCAAAATAATTATAGCAAGAGAAGGCTTGACTTAATAAAATCTGCCCCATGTAAGTATAATGGGCTGTTAACAGATCCTGCTTCATAAAGAGGAAATAGAAAGTTGCAAGCAAAGCAATCAGAATCAGGGAAACAAATAAAAAGGTTAGTGGAGACTGATTGAGTTGGGCCGATTTCTCATAATATGTCACGTAGTCAGCCTTGTCTTGAGCCGTTGTTAAACCAAGTTGTTTCGCAAAATCATCTGTCAGCTCAAAACTCTTTGAAGCTCCAAAGGTTGAGACAGCTGATGTTAGGGTTCCAACCGTAGAGAAAAATAACAGGATGTAAAGATAGATAGGTTTCTTTTTCATACAAACTCCTTTTCATTTCTTACACCCTATTATATCGCGATACAGATAGAAAGGCAAGCACCTCAAAACCGTGGAAGCACTTGCCTGATCACTGATACGTTCAAATGAAATTCATTTGGAAAATAATGGGTGCAAAAGATGAAAAAGATATCACAACTGTATGATTAGAGATCTAACGAAGTCCGATAAACTTTCATTCGAACAGAACTAGTATAGCGGATTTCCCTCTATTTTAGTCCTTTATTTGTATTCTGCTTGATTTCAACACCATTTAGTCTTTGAAACCCATTTCTGTTCCTTATCCATAAACTATTCTGTCCTTTTTCGCAACTATTTGGTCATCACTCCATCAAAAAAGCCAGAAGGACTTGCCTTCTGACTTTTTTTATTTAGATGAATGAACGAAAGAAATAAGAATTAATCTTCTTTTTTCTTGCGAGCAAGACCCAATCCAAGCAATCCAGCCATCGCACCTGCAAGAACAGCTGCAGCTGAGCTTTCTGTACCTGTATTTGGAAGCGCAGGTGTTTGTGGTTGCGCAGGTTGTACAGGTTGTTCCGGAACTTCAGGAGTTGGTTCGGTTGGAACCTCTGGAGTTGGTGGAACGATTGGTGTAGGTGGAACAATTGGTGTTGGTGGGTTGTATGGAGTTGGTGGAGTTGGAGGAACTGGTGTTGGTGGGGTTGGAATATCTGTTTCCGTTACCACTTTATTCTTATGCCATTTCACTTCAGCTTTTTCCGGTTTCACCGGATTTGGAACGACTTCCGGAGTTGGTGGAGTTGGAGCCTTTGGTGGAGTTGGAGCTTTTGGTTCCTCCACATCGACCGTAATCACAGTGTAGTTAGGTGCTGTTGGCGGAGTTGGTGATTTAGGTTCTTCTGGTTTCGTTGGCTCTGCAGGTAGATTTTCCACTGTAATCGTTGGTGGTGTTGGTGCCTTAGGTTCTGTTGGTTTTGTTGGCTCTTTTGGCGCTTCACCTGGATTTTTTGGAATACCAACATTTGAGTTAATCGCAAACCAGTAAACCGTTGGCTGACCAGCAGCATTAGCTCCATTGGCCGTAAATACCAAGTGACCATCAGACATCTTCAAGCCTGCCCCACCATAATAGAGGTATGGAGAAGATGGATTGTCCCAACCTTCAAGAGTCGTTGAAGATTCACCATTAAAGATTGATCCGTGTTCAATGTATTGGTTATCTTTAAATGATGTTACCTCTTTTGTAGCAGAATCATAAGTAACACTTGAATTTGGAATTGGAATGTATTTATTATTCCCAACATTTACAGATTCTTGGTGCTCTACATTTTCAAATTTCTTCTTAGGAGTGAAGATGATCCGTCCTGAAGTTGGATCAATCGTATAAGAACCGATCACATCATCTTTACCATCTAATGTGAATTCATCTGTTCCGATATCATGACCATTCCCAGCTCCTGAAGCATTAACAGATGTTGCATCAATCACAGTTTCTTCACTAACTGCAAATTCGCTGCCATTCCATGTTGCGTTTTGAGCCACAATCTTAATCGGATTTTCAGCAGAGATAGTGACGTCCGCAGTACCAAAGTCAGCTGTTCCATTTTTAACTACAACAGCATTGTTTTCAATGCTCATTGATGAACCATCTGCATATGGGTTCCAAGTTCCACGAACGGTGTTGCCATTTTTATCTTTAGCTTCTACTGTAAGGGCACGAGGTTTATCCCCACTATCTACATAGGAAGCACCCGTCCAGTGGTTAAGGGAGTTCAAAGCGACAATCGCATTGTGCTGTGTCAAATCAAACTTATTGCCATCACCATCATAGAATTCAACATCTACAGCAACTTTAACTGGTTTATTTTGGTCTGTTGAAGCACCGACTGTCATAGTAACAGTTGGGTCCGCACTAATAGCTGCAATTCCTTTGCCATCATTTGATGGGAGACTTAGAATCTCATAACGGTAAATCACGCGCTTGATTGGATGCATATCCTTTTTATTTTCACGCATGCTGGACTGATTCAAATTGTCATAGGTTACAACAAATTTGTCACCTTCTTTAATTTGAATAAATTCAGTTTCATTATTGGCCCAAGGACTAGTTGCTACAATATCTGAAGCTTCCAATTTATTGGAATCATACTGATGCACATTGCTGGTATTCAAACGAGCTTGGGCATCACGAGTGAGATAAGTACTGATACCATCAATGGTATGAGTAGCTCCACCTTCACGTTGGAAGGTCAAATCTTGAACAGTTTCAACATCTTTTAGATCTTGGAAACCATTATCATTCATGTATTTATCATAGGCTGCTTTAGCATCTTTGTACTGTGCCAAAGCTGTTTGATATTCAGCAAGTTTTGTTTGATAAGTAGCAAAATCTTTGCCGTATTGCTCTAGGTCTACATTGTATTTTGCAAGCTCAACTTCATACTTAGCTTTAGCAGCATCTTCTTCTGCTTTCTTAGCAACTAACTTACCATAAGCTTCTTTATCTTTATCGTATTGAGCTTTCTTAGCTTGGTATTCTTGTAAATCTTTGTCATATTGCGCTTTAGCTGTATTGTAAACAGCCATTTCTGCTTCATACTTAGCTTTAGCTTCAGCATTGGCCTTATCCGCTGCTGCTTTTTCTGCTAGTTTAGCATCGTAAGCTACTTTTTTCTGATTGTATGCTGCTAAGGCTGCTTTATAAGCTGCTTGTTGGGAATTGTAGTCTTCTACTTGTTTCTTGTAAGCTGCTTCTGCTTCTGCATTTCTCTTTTCAATCAATGTGATTTCTTGAGATTTTGCTTCATACTCAGCTTTGGCCTTTTTGTAGTTTTCAACGACTGTGTTGATTTCAGCTGTTTGAGCTTTGTTATCCGCTTCTGCTGCTGCGATAGATGGTTGGACTTTTTCAGCTTCTTCTGTAACGGTCACACCTTCTGTAGCTGCATCAGCTTTTGCTTTTTCAAGTTCCGGTGATTCTACATAAGTAGTCGTAACTATTTTATTTCCTTCTGTCACAGTTGTAGATGTCAACTTAGAACTTGTTGCAACAGCTGCATCGCTTGTTGCTGTATCTGTACTGGTTGCTTCAGTAGAAGGGGCTGTAGCTTCATCCGCTTTCACTTCTGCACCGTAGGTATTGACGGTAGCCAATCCAGCGATGGCCAATGAAACAACACCAACTGATAACTTACGAATTGAAAATTTTTCCTGCTTCGAAACATGTTCACGATAGCTTCTCATTTTCAAAACTCTCCTTTTTGTTTAAAAAAATCTCACTGTAGAGGCAAAAATATGCTACTTTCAGTTATCTCTATTGTATCACAATCAACCATTTTTAAATATTTGTCGATTTAATTTTTTATTTTACTTTAAATATATAACAACTTGAAACGCCAAACTTTCAAGTTCTTCTTCATCTTTTGGTTGAAAATATATGTAAATAGACTTGAAAAAACCTTTATTTTCAAAGGTTTTCAAGCCACTTTCTCTTTTTATAAATTTCACCGAAAGGCTTTTTAAGGGGAAGTATCTTTTTATACCAATAGATTAGATTTGAAGTTTGAAATGAAAAATTATGTAATATTTTCCCCGCCATATCGGAAAAATTCAAAAAAACAACAAATTTTAAGGAATCAGCCATTGCTTGAAACCCCTTACCTAGACCTTAGTTAGAGCTATTTTTTGAGGGCGGTTATTCCCTTTTATTTCGAAAAACGAGCACATCGTTTTTTTTCGATGTCCCCTTCACTTTGTCTCAGAAAGCAACATGAAAATCAAGGGCAAATTGAAAGAAAATCTCCTCCCACACTCATGCACCATCTGTAGCTACGCTCCTCCCAATCTCTAGTCCTTTCCAATTTCCTCCCCCAATTCTATAAAAAAAGACCAGGGTCCTAAGAACCTTGGTCTAATAACTAGTAATTAGTTTAAGTGCCAGATATCTTCGTTGTACTGAGCGATCGTACGGTCAGATGAGAAGAATCCTGCTTTCGCAATGTTAACGATGACTTGATCCAACCATGCATCACGGTCTTCGTAGTCAGCCAACATGCGTTCTTTGGTTACAATGTAGTCTTCCAAGTCAAGAAGAGTCATGAACCAGTCTTTGTTGATCAATTCATTGTGAAGACGAGTCAAGCGTTCTTTGTTCCCAACTGCAAGAACGGCATCGCTGACGATGAAGTCTACCAATGGTTTGATGGCTTCACGTTCATAGAAATCTGCTGATTTGTATGCTGATTTGGCATAAAGATCGATAACAGTTTCTGAATCTTCACCGAAGATGTAGATGTTGTCACGTCCAACCAATTCAGCGATTTCCACGTTGGCTCCATCCATCGTACCAAGTGTCAATGCACCATTCAACATGAATTTCATGTTACCAGTACCTGAAGCTTCTTTCGAAGCAAGAGAGATTTGCTCAGAAATATCGCTAGCTGGGATCAAGTAGCTTGCAGCAGTTACGTTGTAGTTTTCTACCATAACAACTTGCAAGTGTGGAGCTACCGCTGGATCGTTTGCAATCACTTCTGTCAAGCAAAGGATCAAGTGGATGATATCTTGTGCAATGGTGTAGGCAGGAGCTGCTTTACCACCAAAGAGAACAGTGATTGGACGAGCAGGGATATTTCCAGCTTTGATGTCCAAGTATTTGTGGATTACATACAAAGCGTTCATTTGTTGACGTTTGTATTCGTGAAGACGTTTGATTTGGGTATCAAAGATAGAATTTGGATTGATTTCCACACCTTGATGGTCTTTCAAGAAACGAGCCAATTTGCGTTTGTTGTGAGACTTGATGTTTTCCAATTTTGCTTTGACTGCATCTTTATCTTCATAAGAAAGAAGGTCTTCCAATTTAGATGCGTCATGGTGCCAGTCACGTCCGAGGATATCATCCAAGTAGTGTGACAAGGTTGGGTTAGCATGCATGAGCCAACGACGGAAAGTGATACCGTTTGTTTTGTTGTTGAATTTTTCAGGGTAAATGTCGTAAAAGGCTTTCAACTCAGAATTCTTCAAGATTTCTGTGTGAAGTGCTGCTACCCCGTTTACGCTAAATCCATAGTGGATATCCATGTGTGCCATGTGTACGCGATCATTCTCATCGATGATTTGAACAGCTGGATCTTTGTATTCAGCGCGAACACGGCGGTCCAATTCTTCAATGATTGGAACCAAGTGAGGAACCACTTCTTGCAAGAATTCAAGTGGCCATTTTTCAAGGGCTTCTGCAAGGATTGTGTGGTTAGTGTAGGCCGTCATGCTACGAACGATAGAGATAGCTTCATCCATTCCAATACCACGTTCTGTCAAAAGACGGATCAATTCAGGGATGACCATTGATGGGTGAGTATCGTTGATTTGGACAACAGCATAGTCAGCAAGGTCATGCAAGTTGCTTCCTTTTTCGATGGCTTCGTCGATGATCAATTGTGCACCATTTGATACCATGAAGTATTGTTGGAAGATACGGAGCAATTCCCCTTGACGGTTACTATCATCTGGGTACAAGAAGAGGGTCAAGTTACGAGCGATATCTGTCTTGTCAAAGTTAATACCATCTTCAATAATAGATGAATCAACTGAATCCAAGTCGAACAAACGCAAACGGTTCTTGGTATCAATCTTGTAACCAGGGACATCGATATCATAAAGGGTAGAAGTCAATGTGAAGTGTGCAAATGGCACTTGATAGCTACGGCTTGAACGAACGAGCCAGCTTTGGTCAGTCAACCATGCGTTTGGAATCGTTTCTTGTTGGTTGTTTTTAAGGACTTGTTGGAACAAACCAAAGTGGTAGTTCAAACCAACCCCATCCCCTGTCAAACCAAGGCTTGAGATAGAGTCGATAAAGCAGGCCGCCAAACGTCCCAAACCACCGTTACCAAGTGATGGTTCCAATTCCACTTCTTCTACTTCGATCAAGTCTTTACCAGCATCTGACAATTCTTTTTTAACATCGTCGTAAAGACCCAAGTTGATCAAGTTGTTAGACAAGAGTTTACCGATCAAGAACTCAGCTGAGATATAGTAAACTTTTTTCTTACCAGTATTTAATTTCTTTTGAGCGCTTGCTTGCTTGGTGTAATTAAGCAAAGCAATGTACAATTCTTCATTTGAACATTCTGCAATTGTTTTTTGGTGATGATCAATCACATATTTTTGTAATGATTCCATGTTTTAAAGTCTCCTTTGTTTCAACAATTTTAATAGGGAAAGATTATTTTTCTGCTTTCTTAACTTCTTTTTTCAAGTCTTTATTTTCACGACGATAGATCGTAGTGAAATCAAGCAATTCTTGCTCGACAGCTGGAGTCAATTGATCCTCTGTCATCCGCCATGACCAGTTACCACCGAGAGTAGATGGGAAGTTCATCCGAGCTGAACCATCCAATTCGAGCAAGTCTTGCATAGTAGCAATCGCCATGAAGCTGACGGAAGCAAAGACTGTACGAAGCATCGCATGCGGTACAGATTCGTACTCTTTCCGGTTAGTATAACGGGCAAGGTACTCACGAGTTGGATCGTCGATTTCATTGCGGTACCATCCAAGAACTGTGTTGTTATCATGTGTTCCTGTATACATCACAGAATTGTTTGGTGCCAAGTGAGGGCTATCGATACTTTCATCGTCCGGATTGAAGGCAAATTGAAGAATCTTCATTCCTGGGAAGCCAGTGCTTTCACGAAGTTCGATGACTTCATCTGTCATAAAGCCAAGGTCCTCAGCGATGATGTTCAAATCACCGAGCTCTTCCTTCACAGCTGCAAAGAGTTTGTAGCCAGGACCTTTAACCCATTTACCTGGTGCTGCTGTATCTGATCCAGCAGGGATTTCCCAGTAAGACTCAAAACCACGGAAGTGGTCGATCCGCACGATGTCGTAGATCTTGAAGCTTTCACGCAAGCGTTCAATCCACCATTGGTAGCCATCTTTGTCCATTGCTTCCCAGTCATAGATTGGGTTCCCCCAAAGTTGACCAGTTGCTGAGAATTCATCTGGCGGGCATCCTGCGATGCAAGTCGCTTTCCCGTTTTTATCTGTTTTGAAGAGATGAGGGTTCGCCCACATGTCACTTGAATCTTCCGCTACATAGATTGGCATATCTCCGACGATTTCAATGTGATGGTCATTGGCATAAGCTTTCAAGGCCAACCATTGTTGGAAGAAGAAGAATTGAGTCACACGATGGTAAGTCAATTGATCCGCCAATTTTTCACGGTATTGAGCCAAAGCTTTTGGTTCACGTGCACGAATAGCTGCATCTGGCCATTCTGTCCAAGCTTTTAAATCAAAGTGTTCTTTGATAGCCATGTATTCTGCAAATAGTTCCAACCAAGAAGCATTGGCTTCGCAAAAGGCTTGGAATTCTTTTTGATCACCTGATTTCAAGAAGTTCGCAACGGCTTTTTCAAGTAGCGGACGACGTTGTTCGAAAACCTTTGCATAATCCACTTGAGTAGGATCTTGACCAAAGTCCACTCCTTTAAGATCTGCTTCTGTCAACAAACCTCGTTCAATCAAAAGATCGAAATCAATAAAATGAGTGTTCCCAGCAAAAGCTGAGAAAGATTGGTATGGAGAATCTCCATAACTAGTTGTACCAAGCGGCAAGATTTGCCAGTAACGTTGCTTGGTCCGAACGAGGAAATCAACAAAATCATATGCTGATTGACCGAATGATCCGATCCCGTATTGTCCAGGAAGGGAAGAAATGTGCATCAAAACACCACTTTGACGTTTTTTCATGGGTTACCACCTTTTTTTATTTCTTTGAAGCCTGCGATTCGGTGCACGGTATGGGTATCGTTGCAGAGTCGTATCCAGCTCTCAAGCGGCTCTACTCTTTGTTAAAAATCGAACAGGCGCAACTCAGTTTACGCAATTTTTGCGAAAACGTTTGCGTACCATGTTATTATAAACTTTTTCCCTATTTTCTGCAAGGGATTTCTTAAAAACTTTTTTAACTTTTTTCAGAATGTCCTCACCCCCTTAGTGTATTCTTTCCTTTGGCTAATGTCAACAAATTTGATGCATTTTATAGAAGAAAGTTCGGAATTAAAATATTTTTAAAAAAATTGTTTAAAACTACTTGCAAACGTTTTCGCCTTGTGATATACTTAAGACGTTTTAGGAAAACGTTTGTCTAAAACGGTTTCTAATTATTATCTTTTTTTATTCTTTAGGAGGAATAAATCATGAAACGTACAATTTTACGTAGTGCTGCTGTACTTGGTACAGTTGGTTTTGCCGGCTTCTTACTTGCTGCTTGTAGCAATAACTCATCAGGTTCTTCTGAGGCAAGTAAAGAAATCAACGTCTATGTAGACAAAGGCTACAAATCTTATGTTGAAGAAGCTGCAAAAGCTTTTGAAAAAGAAAATGGCGTAAAAATTAACATCAAGACTGGTGATGCTCTTGGTGGATTGGATAACCTTTCTCTTGATAACCAATCTAAAAAAGCTCCAGACGTAATGATGGCTCCATACGACCGTGTAGGTGGTCTTGGTAGCGATGGTCAATTGGCTGAAGTGACATTAAACAAAGATAGCCATACAGATAAAACAACTGAAGCTCTTGTAACAAACGGTGGTAAAGTTTACGGTGCACCTGCTGTCATCGAAACATTGGTTCTCTACTATAACAAAGATCTTGTAAGCGAAGCTCCAAAAACATTTGGTGATCTTGAAAATCTTGCAAAAGATAGCAAGTACGACTTCGCTAGCGAACCTGGTAAAACAACTGCCTTCTTAGCTGACTGGACAAACTTCTACTACACTTACGGTTTACTTTCAGGTAACGGCGGTTATGTGTTTGGTAAAGACGGTACAGATCCTAAAGATATTGGATTGAACAACCAAGGTTCTATCGATGGTATCGAATATGCAAAAACTTGGTATGCTAAATGGCCAAAAGGTTTGCAAGATACAAAAGCTGCTGCTAACTTCATCCAAACACAATTCCAAGAAGGTAAAACAGCTGCTATCATCGATGGTCCTTGGAAAGCTGCTTCATTGAAAGAAGCTAAAGTAAACTACGGTGTCGCAACGATTCCAACTCTTCCAAACGGAAAACAATACTCTGCCTTTGGTGGTGGTAAAGCTTGGGTTATCCCTGCAGGTGCGAAAAACCTTGATGGCGCTCAAAAATTCATTGACTTCTTGACAAGTACTGACCAACAAAAAGCTTTGTTTGACAAGACCAATGAAGTTCCTGCCAACACAGAAGCTCGTAAATATGCGGTTAGCAAAAACGATGAATTGACAACTGCCGTTGTTGATCAATTCAAGAACGCTCAACCAATGCCAAATATCTCAGAAATGAGTGCTGTTTGGGATCCAGCTGCTACTATGCTTTTCGATGCTGTAAGTGGTAAAAAATCTGCAAAAGCATCTGCTGACGATGCAGTGAAATTGATTAAAGAAACCATCGAACAAAAATTCGGTAGCAAATAAGACAGTTTTTAGGTGTGAGTAAGAGGTTGGAGACAAGGTCCCAACCTCTTATGTTCAATTTTCAAGCACAACTTACTGTCTGACTTGTCTTCTTGCTCTCTAGCAAGGACATTATAAGGAGATTTGAATGACTACAGAACAAAACCCTAAAAAGGCTATGTGGCTCTCTTTGATCCCGGGTCTTGGGCAAATTTATAACAAACAAAAAACCAAAGGCTATATTTTTCTTGCCGTAACTGTTCTCTTTCTCGCCTATTTCCTAGGAATCGGAGCTGGAGAATTAGCGAAATTGGTTACACTTGGAACCGTCCGTGGACAAGATAATTCTCTCTTTATCTTGATTCGTGGTGCCTTCCACTTGATCATTACCATTGTTTACTTCCTATTTTATGCCTTAAATATTAAGGATGCTGGAACCGTTGCAAAACGTATCAACAATGGCATTGCTGTTCCAAAAACTGGAAAAGAAATGGTTCAAGCCATCTATGAAAATGGCTTCCCATATTTATTGATCATCCCTTCATACATTGCTATGACATTTGCGATTATCTTCCCAGTTTTAGTAACTTTGATGATCGCCTTTACCAACTACGACTTCAAACATACCGCTCCAACAACCTTGCTTGATTGGATCGGGTTCCAAAACTTCACTAATATGTGGACCTTGAGTACCTTCCGCTCAGCCTTTACATCGGTTCTTGGCTGGACCTTGATTTGGGCCCTCGCAGCTTCTACTCTTCAAATCGTACTCGGTATCTTGACCGCTATTGTTGCAAACCAACCATTCGTAAAAGGAAAACGAATCTTTGGGGTTATCTTCTTGCTTCCTTGGGCTGTTCCAGCCTTCATCACTATCCTAACTTTCTCAAATATGTTTAACGATAGTGTCGGTGCTATCAATGCACAAGTTATCCCATTGTTTGCGAAGATCTTCCCATTCTTAGATGGCGTTTTGATTCCTTGGAAAACAGATCCTACCTGGACAAAAATTGCTTTGATTATGATGCAAGGTTGGCTCGGCTTCCCTTACATCTACGTCTTGACTTTAGGGATTCTTCAATCTATTCCAAACGATCTTTACGAAGCTGCTTATATTGATGGTGCCAACGGTTGGCAAAAATTCCGCAGCATCACTTTCCCAATGATTATGGCTGTTGCAGCTCCAACTTTGATCAGTCAATACACTTTCAACTTTAATAACTTCTCCATCATTTACTTGTTTAACGATGGGGGACCTGGTTCTGTCGGAGGAAACGCCGGTTCTACAGATATCTTGATCTCATGGATCTACAAGTTGACAACCAATTCTTCTCCTCAATATTCAATGGCCGCAGCGGTAACCTTGATTATCTCTGTGATTGTGATCTCAATCTCTATGGTTGCCTTCAAGAAACTACATGCATTTGATATGGAGGATGTATAAAATGAAAAATTCAGTTCAATTTAAACGCCGCCTCAATCATTTCTTGACTTACCTGTACATGGTGGTTCTTTCAATCGTTATCATTTATCCATTGTTGATTACGGTTCTATCAGCCTTCAAATCAGGGAATGTCAGTGCCTTTACACTTGATTTTAGTGGCAATCTTAGTTTTGATAACTTCTCAAAACTTTTCTCTGAAACTCATTATGGCACTTGGTATATGAACACCTTGGTTATCGCCATTATCACCATGATTGTACAAACAAGTATAGTTACCTTTGCAGGTTACGCATACAGCCGTTACAATTTCTTGGCGCGTAAACAAAGTTTGGTCTTCTTCTTGATTATTCAAATGGTCCCAACCATGGCAGCCCTCACAGCCTTCTTCGTTATGGCTTTGATGCTGAATGCCTTGAACCAACCTTGGTTCTTGATCTTCCTTTATGTTGGTG
>NZ_JAPVZB010000006.1:0-106891 GCF_041432125.1 Streptococcus sp. 20925_1_77 | reverse complement strand
ATCCTTACATCTTTTCACTTTTTATTTATTGATTTTCATGGCCGCTTTTATTTCACCAATTGTTGATGCAGTGCTTGTATCTTGGAATGATTTTAACTCTTTGTTTCCTCTCTCATCAATAGTTTCAACTGGATTACTATAATCATCCGTGGAACTCGTTGTAAATCCACCGGATTCATCAGCAATAATTACTTTACTATCAGGTAAATTACCAAAATAATCATTTATTTCTTTTTCTGATTTACCTCTTAAGAGTTTTTCATAAATTTGTATTGTTTGGTTTTCCTTTTGATCGATTCCTGTTGATTCAGCAATGGCGTTTTTTTGTAATGCATACGATACAATCCCAATAGATAGAACTGTTGCTATTAGAGGTATGATTTTTTTAGTTTGATTAGCCATTTTTTCACCTACTTTCTTAAACAGGATTACTTACTTTATATCTTGAACCTGATCTAGGATTATATGTCTTGAAAAATGTTCCTTTTCGACTATCGACCGCAACATAACCGCCATCATTAACTACCACTGAGATTCCATATCCATCTTCTACCAAACCACTATCACCTTGAGCTTGCCAATAAAGGTAGTCTCCGCTTCCCCAGGAAGGTTTAAATCGTTCTTCCCCATAACGCCACCCCTTTGCATAGAAGGCATTTGATAGATATTCTTGGTTTGGGTATAAGACATGAACACGTGTTGGAATCCATGCTCCAAAAAATACCGTTCCTGATGAAGCAACTTCCATTTTCCCAGGAAACAACTGTGTAGCTAATAGTTGTTTATATTCAGCTACTGTCATGATTTGACCCTCGCTTGCGACCTGTTCTAATGGAAAATTTTTGCTCCCGTCTTTATTTACTATAATTCCTCCACCCGCAGTTGTTAAAACATATTGATCATCTTTCAAACCTTGAGTAACCTGCTCAATTTGTTCTCCTGTCATATATTCATCTGCCTTGACACTATTTTTTCCAGCTATTAAGAATAAGCTTATAAACGCTATAACAATTATTATTTGCTTGAATTTTATCATCATTTTTCTCCTCTAAACGATTTCTACGGAATTATTTCTAATTCATTTGCTATTTACACCACCAACAAGTTTCAACAAATAATAGTATCAAATTAACCATATCACCCTCCATTTTCTTCTTTTGTGGTTATTATAGAATCTTTAAACATAGTTTAACAGGACAAAAATGTCCTGCTATTTATTTAATATCCTGTTGCCATTCCTGTTTTAGTTTTTTTAATAGCATATCTTCTTTAATCATTTCTGCAAAGTGTATAGCTGATTCGTAATACTCTTTAGCCTCTTTTTTATCATTCTTATAACTGAGATAATATTTCCATTCAAACATATCTATCAAAGATTTTTTCTGATAGTCTTGAGTTAGTTCCATAATTTGAATTAACCTGTCCAATATTTCTCTAACCTTTTTATAATCACCTAATCTAAAAAACAACCCTAAGGCTAGAAAAAGTGTATCTCTCAATACAAATTGCTGATAGATTAATAATTCACCATCATCTACCAATAACCTTTGTACAATTTGCGGTAACAATTGCCATCCTGGATTACAGTATATGTCATCATCGTGTATCATTATTATTAAAAGCAATTTAATCAACAAAAGATCATTTAAGGTATATGTATTCTTCTTTTTTAGTTGATCAAGATAATCCTCCAATAAATGATTTCCAAGTTCAATTAATTCACTTTCATTAACATCAGATATAGTGGTTAAGATATCAACAATCAATTGCTCCTCTTCAGGCAAATCTTCATAATAATTCTCATATATGATTTCGAAACGTTTTTCCTCTTCATAAATCTTTCTTTTATCCGAATACGTCGTATTTCTTAATAATTGGTATTTTAAGTCTAAATATTCTTTTGGTAATTCTGTATAGTCTGGCATCAATGAAAATAAATTCATGTCTAGTCGTTCAGCTAAAAAATTTATCTTAGTTAATGTTGGTCTCGACAAGCCTGACTCTATTCGAGTTAATTGACGCACAGTCAACTCACTCTCATCCTGACACAACTCTTCTTTGGTCATTCCTTTTTGTTTTCTATATTTTTTCACAAGAGTTGCAAATTTTCGAAGATCTTCTACCATAGTTATCATCCTTCCTGAATACATTATACCCAATAACAAATTTGCTTACAACAATATCGATGCTCTATGAAATTTAATCAAAAAAGTTCTACTTTTCCGTAGAACTTTTTATTCTTTTTCAATATGAAACTGATCTTGTGATGTATTGACCAGGATATCCGCTTCACCTTCCATCGGTTGGTAGTACTGATGGTATTGTTCTCGCCTGATCTGGTGAGTTCGATAGATGAAGTCCATTTCTCGATTTCGTTGGGCGACGTCTCTGCTTAATCGTCTTTCTAGCTCCGTATGATCATCTGTGTAAAAACAAATGGTTTGATCAAACAAAGACTTGGGTAAAAAAGCCACTGACATCCCTTCTACGATGAGAATAGACTTGTTCCCAGATAATATGTGGCTTGGAGACCATGGCTGATCAATCGTTCGTATATCCATTCCCGCTTGAAGGGCTTGAATATCTCGTTCTAGACTAGCCAATTCGTGAGCACTCGACAGACATGCGGTCACTTTTTGACCTGGGGAGTCTTTTGGTACAACCAATCCTCTTGGACTTCCAATAACATAGGGATCCGTCTCTAAAAGATTAACTTTCATGAGGTCCAATCGCTCACAGAGTGCTTTTGCAAAGGTTGTTTTCCCTGACCCTCCATGACCATAGATTCCAAGTGTTCGTAATTCTCCCGATTGTATCTTTTTTACTATGGAGTCTAGTAGTCTTTCACGATCCATCCTAGAAATTCCGTCCTGACTTGTTATAGCCATATTTTTCGACGAAATGCTCACGGAATTCTAAGAGATTGTCATCCATGATGGCTTTACGGACCTGCTTCATGAGGTTGATCAAGAAATACAAGTTGTGGTAGCTAGTCAAGCGAATACCGAAGGTTTCATCTGCCTTGAGGAGGTGGCGAAGATAAGCTCGGGTATAGTTTTTACAAGTGTAGCAATCACATTCAGGATCCAGCGGTGTAAAATCTTCTGCAAATTGCGCATTTTTTACTACCAGGCGTCCTTGACTGGTCATGCAGGTACCGTTTCGAGCAATCCGCGTTGGCAAGACACAGTCAAACATATCCACTCCACGAATAACCCCATCGATCAGGCTGTCTGGAGCTCCTACTCCCATGAGATAACGCGGCTTGTTCTCTGGTAAGAGCGGAGTTGTGAAATCAAGTACTGCATTCATCTCTTCATGGCTTTCCCCAACAGCTAATCCACCGATGGAATAACCTGGAAAGTCCATGCTGACAAGATCCTGGGCGGACTGACGGCGCAAGTCTTCAAATCCAGCCCCTTGGACAATCCCGAACAGACCTTGATCATGGGGACGACGGTGAGCTTTTAGCCCACGTTCTGCCCAACGACTGGTCCGTTCGATTGATTTCTTCACATAATCATAGGGCTGATAGAACTGAGGGCATTCATCAAAGGACATCATGATGTCGCTTCCTAGATTGTTTTGGATGGAGATGGCCTTTTCTGGAGAGAGGAACATCTTCGAGCCGTTGAGGTGGTTTTTAAAGGTTACCCCTTCTTCAGTGATATTGCGGGTATCCGCTAATGAATAGACCTGGAAGCCTCCACTATCTGTCAAAATCGGCTGGTCCCAGTTCATGAACTGGTGCAGTCCTCCTGCTTTTGCGACCAAGTCGTCCCCGGGACGAAGCCAGAGATGGTAGGTGTTGGCCAAGATAATGCCGGAACCCATTTCCTTGAGTTCTTCTGGCGATTGGGTCTTAACGGTTGCCTGAGTCCCTACAGGCATAAACATTGGGGTTGGGAAGGTCCCGTGAGGGGTGATAATTTCTCCCAGACGAGCACCTGTATGCTTTTCTTTTTTGATTAATCGATATTGAATCGGTGAATCTGTCATGGTTACCTCCGTACTGGGAAAAACAGTCCCAGCCTTCTTATTCCTGTCACAGTTTTCCTGTGAGCACCTGTACGATTGTACCAAATTTTACCGGCTCTGTCACGGACTTATGTTATAATAAAAAGTACTACTATGAAGAGAGTGTCATCTATGAACCTTAAATTGATTCGCCTCCGGGCACGTACCATGCAAGTCCAGCAACCGGGCTTAGCTATCCTTTTTGCTCTTCCGGTCCTGTTGACCATTCTTGCTAACTTTCTCTTAAGTGGGCAAGATCTGGTCGATCTACTACCGGATATGACCTTGCAGCAAGCAAGTATCTACATGATCCAGCGGCAACTCTTTCCTTCTGTCGTCTCCTTTGTCATCTCCATTTTAGTGGTTGGTGCGACTTTTAGCTATTTAGATACGATTAATCCCAAGATCGAACACCGAACACGTGTCTTAGATATCTTTAAACAAGATCGCTTTACCTCTGTATTTGCCACCTTGATCTTGAAGCAAGCCGTCCTCTTTTTATGGGGACTCATCCTCTATGTGGGGAGTCTCATCAGCACCTACGCCAGCATTCGATTTTTGGCGATCTACGATAAGGTGAGCAACCCGAGCACTTTGAGTGCTTCCAGTCCTGAATTTCAATCTCTCATGCAACAAATGCCTCTGATGACTGCTGGTGTCATACTTGGCCTGATTGGCCTCATCTTTTACCTGCCACAATACTACAGTCTCAGTCTGGTCGAATTGATCCTCTACGAGCAATTACGAGACGGCGACTACAAGGGAGCCTTTGGAGTCCTTCGCCAAAGTCGTGAAACCATGAAAGGGTTCCGCAGCAATCGCCTAGTGCTCGACCTAACCTTGATTGGTTGGTACTTCTTGAATTACTTCACGCGCGATGTCATCGGCTTTTATACCATGCCTTACTTTATCAACTGCCAAATTGCCTTTTATGATCAAATCAAGCAGATTAAACAAGGGCCTCGCCATTTTACAGGCCATCCAAGCCATGAAACTGAATAAGAGTAAGAAGAAAACCCCAGCTTGCTGGGGTTTTCTTCTATGTCAATTGTTTATCATTTATAAACCGTATAGGGAGTCTCCTAAGATCAGTCGGGTGTGTTCCCGTTTGATACAGCGGTTCATGACGATATCTTCTCGTCCAGCTCCACGAAGGATTTCTTCTGCTTCTTGATTTTCCAGCTCCAATTGTGCCCAGAAAATCTTCGCATCCGTCTCAATAAAATCACGTGCCACATCTGGTAAAAACTCACTGCGACGGTACACATCAACGATATCTACTGGGAAAGGAATTTCCTGTAGGCTAGCATATACCGTTTCTCCAAGGATCTGGCCACCAGCTGCACGGGGGTTGACAGGAATAATCCGATAGCCCCGCTCTTGCATCTCCTTGCTGACACGATGACTGGTCGTCTCTTCACGGTCAGATAATCCAACCACAGCGATGATCTTGCTGGTTTCTAGGTAATGTTTGATAATGCCATCACTAGGATTGCGAAATGAATAAGCCATAAGAATCTCCTTTTGTATGCGTTTCCTTTCTTTAAATAGTATAACAATACGGAAGGCATTGCAAGTGTTTGTCATTAAAAGCGGTAGGAAACTGAAAAGTTTCCTACCGCTTTCTGTTTTGAACAAACTTAATCTTATTTGGCTTCATACCATGTCTTGCCTTCGTTTTCATCGGCTTCCAGTGGTACTGCAAGTTCGATAGCGGATTCCATGGTCTCTTTGACGAGTTCTTTGATCGCTGCCAGTTCATCACTTGGTACTTGCAGAACAATTTCATCGTGGACCTGAAGGAGCATCTTGGTCTTGTATGCTCCTCTTTCTAGCGCTTGGTCCAAGTGGATCATGGCAATTTTCAAGATGTCTGCTGCAGATCCTTGGATGGGTGAGTTAATAGCTGTCCGTTCCGCAAAGCCTCGAACATTGAAGTTGCGAGAATTGATATCTGGAATCTCCCGACGGCGCTTGAAGAGAGTCTCCACATAGCCTTTATCACGCGCTTCCCGTACCACTCTCTCCATATAGTCCTTGATGCCAGGGTAGCGTTCGAAGTAGGTCTCAATGTAGGCCTTGGCTTCTTTTCGACTGATCCCTAGGTTGTTAGACAGTCCAAAGTCGGAAATTCCATAAACCACACCGAAGTTTACTGCTTTTGCATTGCGACGGTCGTTCGGCGTCACATCTTCTGGTTTTGCAATATTGAAAACGCGCATAGCAGTCGATGTATGGATATCTGCCCCATGTTTAAAGGCATCAATCAAATGCTCATCTCCTGAAATATGGGCCAAGACGCGCAGTTCGATCTGTGAATAGTCCGAACTCAACAAGACACTGTTTTCCTCTTCTGGGACAAAGGCCTTACGAATAAGACGACCTTGCTCCAAACGGACAGGAATGTTTTGCAGGTTGGGATCCACGCTGGACAAGCGGCCTGTCTGCGTCAAATCCTGTACATAACGGGTATGGATCTTCCCATCTTCCAAAATCCAATCTTGAAGACCGATGACATAGGTTGACTGGATCTTAGCAATTTGGCGGTATTCAAGAATCTTAGACACGATCGGTGCAATTGGAGCCAGGCGTTCCAAGACATCAACAGCTGTTGAATAGCCGGTTTTGGTCTTCTTGGTGTATTCAAGAGGGAGTTCCAATTTTTCAAAGAGGATGACGCCCAATTGTTTTGGAGAATTGATGTTGAACTCTTCTCCTGCAAGCTCGTAGATTTCTTGGGTCAAGCGCTCCAAGACCACTTCGTTTTCCACCTGCATGTCTTCTAGGGTCTGGCGCTCTACCTTGATCCCCGCGATTTCCATCTTGGCCAAAACAGCTGCTAGCGGTTGCTCCATATCATAGAGCAAATCTAGTTGATCATGGGCCTGCAACTGCTCTACCATGGGTTCTTCCGTGTCTAGTAAAACAGCGACTTTCCGTGCCAAATGCTCTAATAGGACCGCCTTTTCTGGGATAGCTTTTTTGGCTCCCTTGCCATAAACGACTTCATCCAGCGGCAGCGCAATCTGACTATAGAGACTCGCAATGGTTGAAATCTCATTGTCCTCTACGGTCGACAAGAGATACTTGGCCAATCGACTGTCAAACGCGGGATTTTGAAGGGTAATGCCCAAGTGGCTGAGCAAGACCTTGGCCCGCTTGAAGTCATAGACCTTGAGGGGCGTTTTTTCGAGAAATTCTTTGAAAATCGGTGTTTGTAAAAGACCAGTATCTGTACTCGCGTAGAGCTGACCTTTGGTCCCCCATGCGAAACCGATGATGGATTCCGTATGGTAATTGTCCCCAAAAATCTCAAAATGGAAGAAACTATCTTCCGTGAGCATATCTGAAGCGACTTGCTCGACTTCTGTATAGTCAATGGCTACAGGAGCCGCTTCTTCTCCACTAAGATCCAAGGCCTGACGGAGTTGCTTGAAGCCCATCTCCTCATAAAACTTGGCAAGATTTTCTAGATGAGGACCCGAATAAGTGATATCGTCCAGCCCAATTTCAATAGGCGCATTGGTATCGATGGTTGCGAGAGTCTTAGACAGATAGGCCTGCTCCTTGTCGTTGATGAGGTTTTCCTTCATCTTAGAAGTCTTCATCTCGTCGATATGCTCGTAAATGCCATCGAGAGAACCGTACTCTAGGAGTAGTTTGATCCCGGTCTTTTCTCCGATCTTAGTAACACCTGGGATATTATCCGATTTATCTCCCATCAAGGCCTTGAGGTCGATAAACTGCTCGGGTGTCAGTCCCATCTTTTCTTTGAGATAGGCTGGAGTGAATTCTTCAAACTCTGCTACCCCTTTTTTGGAGATTTCAACCACCGTATTGTCATCCGTCAGCTGGATCAAATCCTTGTCCCCAGAGACAATGGTCACATCAAATGGCACCGAGGTAGTTTCTGCCATCTTATCCAGCGTTCCAATAATATCATCCGCTTCATACTGAGCTAGCTCATAATGGCGGATTCCCAAATGATCCAGTTGTTCACGAATAAAAGGAAACTGCTCACGGAACTCATCTGGAGTTTTTGCACGGCCCCCTTTGTAGTCGGCATACATCTCCGTCCGAAAAGTCGTCTTTCCTGCATCAAAAGCAACGAGGACATGGGTCGGTTGGATGCGCTCCAAGAGATGACTCAACATGAGGTTAAAGCCATAGACCGCATTGGTATGCAGACCATTGGCATTTTTGAAGCGATCAATTTGATTATAGAGTGCGAAAAAGGCACGAAAAGCGACGGAAGACCCGTCGATGAGTAGTAATTTGTTCTTTTTTTCCATAGGCCTATTATACCACGAATCACAAGGTCTCTGGTACATAAAAACTCTACCCTTTCGGGTAGAGCCTTCTTTAGGAGTTTCTTATGAAAAATGAAGAGAAGTGTTTATTCGCCGTAACAAGAACCTTGTTGTGGCAATTTCTTAAAGCGTTTTGGATAATTGACTGAGATTTTCATTTTCTGTACCTCATTTCTTATTGGATGAGTACAGTATACAAGAGAAACCTAAACGATTCCTTATAGAAAGCTTCAAGAAAACTAAAAGCTGAGGCGCAAAACACGCGGTTGTTTTTTCCTACAAGCTGGTAACTGAAGATGGAGCCCTGTCTCATCTTGGCTCCAAGAAAGGGGCTGACTTTCTCCAAGGAGTTCTACCTTTTGAATGCGCGCATGAAGAATTCTCGGTTGCTTGAGATCATAGGCGAGAGACGGCAAGGTCAACTCTTCCGTCCTTCCACTTGGTTCCAGCTGGATGGCATAAAGAAAGCCATCACGCATGGTATAGCGGAAATCTTGGCTGGTATAGAGTGGCGCTTGCCCATCTGAGAAGGAACCTTCCTGGGCCTCGGTCGGTCCGTCCGATGACACCCGCCAAGGCCGACTCTGATAAATGGCTTCTCCATTTACCGCCAGCCAGTCCCCGATCTCTGTGAGGATGTCTTGGTCTTGCTCAGGTATAGTGCCATCTGCCTTGGGTCCAATATTGAGCAGAAGATTGCCATTTTTAGCCACAACATCGACTAAATTTTGTAGCAATTCCTTACTGGTCTTGTAGGCTAGATCCTGGGTATAGCACCAAGAATTACGGGCGATCGCGGTATCCATTTGCCACGGAAAGGCTTGCGTCTCTCCGTATCCTCCCCGCTCCATCTCGACGATTCCTGAACTGAAAGGGAGGGCATCCTGTTTGTAACAAACAGCCACCTTGCGATCCTCTTGTGCTGCTAGATTGTAATAATAAGCCAAAAAGCGCATCAAGTAGGGACGGAAGCTCTCATGCTGGATCCACCAGTCAAAATAAAGGAGCTCTGGCTGGTAGTCCCGCACCAGTTCACAGATTCGCAAAAGCCAATCTTCCAAGAATTCTTTGCTTGGATAAGGCTTGGAGGTCAGATCAAAATGATCTTTGGGCTCTGGCTCCGCTGGCCAATAAAGGCTGTCTCTTGGGACTTCTTGCGGAATGTCACTAGTGAATTCCTTGCCATGCGAAAAGAAAAACTGGTGTTCTGCCCGGTGAGAGGACGTACAGAAGTGCAGGCCACGTTTTTCTGCTTCCTCCCTCAGCTCTCCTAAGACATCTCGTCTCGGCCCCATTTCTAAGCTATTATAAGGCGAGAGAGTAGAGGCATACATCTGAAAACCATCGTGGTGCTCCGCAACTGGGAAAAGATACTGAGCTCCCGCTTTTTGAAAGAGATCTAGCCAAGATGCCGGATCAAATTGATCGGCTGTAAAAAGAGGAATGAGATCCTTGTAGCCAAAGATAGCCTGGTCTCCAAAATGCTCTCGATGATAGTCATAGCAAGGATTCCCTTGGATATACATATTTCGCGAATACCATTCCGAACCAAAGGCAGGTACACTGTAGACGCCCCAGTGGATAAACATTCCAAATTTGGCATCCCGATACCAATCTGGACAGACTTGATGGCTAAGAGAGTCCCAGGTTGGTTCAAAAGGACCCGATTGGATGACTTGATCAATCTCTTCAAGGCTTATCATTCTCTTCTCCTCTTTTCTTGTTACTACCTCTATTGTAACGAGAAAGCCTCGTTTGTAAAGACAAACAAGGGGAATGTTTAAAATAGTAGACAAAGAGCTTGATCTAGGAGAATCAAGCTGATGATGAATGGAATGAACCTTCTAGGCCTTCACTGCTTGAGAAATGAAACGAGCGATGGCATCTGTCTCCCCTTGGTGGAGAGCCTTAACGATTTTGGACCCCACAATAACTCCATCTGAGACCCTGTTGAAACGGTGAACATCCTCCATGCTGGAAACTCCAAAACCTGTTAAAACAGGAATGGACGCTATTTCGTGTAATTGGGCCAAGTGGTGATCCAAATCATCTCGATAGCTACCAGCTTTCCCCGTCACCCCATTGACAGCAACGGCATAGAGAAATCCTTCTGCATCATGGATTAATTTCTTCTGGCGCTCGATTCCTGTGGTTAAGCTCACTAGCGGCACCAAAGCGATGTCTTTATCCACTAAGAGAGGCTCTACCAGATCTGCATGCTCATGAGGAAGATCCGGAATAATCACTCCCTTGACCGCTGTTCCTTCTACATCTCTAAAGAAGTTTTCGAGCCCATATTGGAACAAGGGGTTGAAATAGGTCATGATGACCAAAGGAACACTTGTCTCCAGACGCTGGATCGTTTGCACCAGACCCTCTGTCGTCGTCCCATGGGCTAAACTGCGTAATCCTGCCTCTTCAATCACAGGGCCATCTGCCACCGGATCTGAAAAAGGAATGCCAACTTCAATGGCTGAGACACCAAGCTCCTCCAAAAATTGGATGGTTTCCTGCAAACCTGCTAAGCCTTTTTCATGATCTCCTGCCATAATATAAGGAACAAAGATTCCTTGCTGCTGGTCTTTCAGCTTTTGTAAATGCTCTGTTAAGGTCTTTCCCATCTTACTCTCCTCTCTCTTGTTCTAGGCGGTCTTTGACTTGTACCACATCTTTATCCCCACGACCTGATAAGCAAACGATCATGGATTTTTCAGGCCCCATCTCCTTAGCCAATTTCACCGCATAGGCGATAGCATGGCTCGATTCCAGAGCTGGAATGATTCCTTCTACTTTTGAAAGCAATTGAAAGGCTTCTAGGGCTTCTTGATCTGTCACAGGCACATAGGTCGCCCGCTTGATGTCATGGAAATAAGAATGCTCCGGCCCAATTCCTGGATAATCGAGACCTGCTGAAATCGAGAAGGCTTCTAAAATCTGTCCATGGGCATCCTGTAACACATCCATCAAGGCACCGTGAAGGACTCCCGGACGTCCTTTGGTCAAGGTTGCTGCATGCTGGTCTGTATCCACTCCAAGCCCAGCAGCTTCTGCCCCATACATGGCAACAGATGTATCTTCAACAAAAGGATAAAAGAGGCCAATGGCGTTCGATCCGCCTCCTACACAGGCTAAAACTGCATTTGGTAATGCACCATCATTTTGCTCTGCAAATTGGCGTTTGGCTTCTCGGCCAATGACACTTTGAAAATCACGGACAATTTCTGGGAATGGGTGAGGTCCTAGAGCAGAACCCATGATATAGTGGGTATCCTCCACATTTGCTACCCAGGCTCTAAGGGCAGCATTGACCGCATCCTTGAGGACACGTGACCCATCTGTTACTGATTGAACCTTGGCGCCCAATAACTCCATCCGAAAGACATTGAGGGCTTGGCGTTTGACATCTTCTTCCCCCATGTAGATGGTGCATTCCATATCAAATAAAGCAGCAGCCGTTGCCGTTGCAACACCGTGCTGTCCGGCCCCTGTTTCTGCGATGATCTTCTTTTTGCCCATCCGATGTGCCAATAAAACTTGTCCTAGGGCATTATTAATTTTATGAGCCCCTGTGTGGTTGAGGTCTTCTCTTTTAAGAAAGATCTTGGCTCCACCGACATACTTGGTAAGATTTTTAGCATAATAGAGCGGTGTTTCCCGACCGACATATTGTTTCAGAAGCTGATCCAATTCTGCTTGAAAAGAAGGATCTGCTTGACTTTCTCTGTAGGCTTTTTCTAATTCTAAAACTGCTGTCATCAAGGTTTCAGGGACAAATCGTCCCCCGAACCGCCCGTAAAATCCGTTTTTATCTGGTTGTTTATATGCCATGCTTGACCCTTTCTATAAATCGTTTTATCTTTTCTTGATCTTTTATTCCATTTGTCTCGACCCCACTGGATACATCCACCGCATAAGGATGAAAGAAGCGAATGGCATCTGCTACATTGTCTTCCGTCAAGCCTCCTGCAATAAAGAAGGGCTTTGTAACGTTTTGACTTTCGAGTTCTTGCCAGTTAAAAGTCTGCCCACTTCCTGCTACAGGAGCATCAAAGAGCAGATAATCGGCACTGGTCTCAGGAAGAGTCGCGTCTTTCCCCACTTGAACAGCGCGAATCGTTTGTTGGGGAAGGTCTTGCAAGATGGTTTCATCCATCGGCCCATGCACTTGTATCAGGTCCAAGCCCACAACTTGGCAAGCTTGCTCCACTTCCTCTCTTTGTGGCGATACAAAAACACCGACTTTTTGAACTCCCTCTGGAATCCCTGTAGCCAACTGCCGGGCTTGCTCCAGCGTGACTTGCCGTTTGCTTGGTGCAAAGACAAAACCAATGTAGTCCGCACCAGCTTCAACAGCTGTCTGGACAGCTTCTGGAGTGGACAGTCCGCAAATTTTAACCTTTGTCAATCTGCAACTCCTTTACTTTTTCAGCCACATTGTCTGCCTTCATGAGGGCTGTCCCAACGAGAATGCCATTAAAATAAGGAGCCAGCATACGAGCGTCTGCTGCTGTGAAAATAGCAGACTCAGAGATGTAAACCGGTTCTTGTTCAAAGCTTGTCGCCAATTCAAGGCTAGTATGGAGGTCTGTCTCAAAGGTCACCAAGTTGCGATTATTGACCCCGATGATCTGAGCCCCAATCCGGTGAGCGACCTCTAGTTCTGTCAGATTATGGGTCTCCACCAAGACCTCCAGGCCAAGATGGGTCGCAAAATCGAAGAGTTCTTTCAGACGAGCCTCTGATAAGGCTGCAACAATCAACAAGATCACGGTCGCCCCTGCATTTCGCGCCCGAATCACTTGTTTTTCATCCACAATAAAATCTTTATTGAGGGTTGGAATGCGCACCTGACTAGATATTTCCCGGAGATACTCGATACTGCCCTTGAAAAACACTTCATCAGTCAAGACAGAAATCATCACGGCCCCATTTTCTTCGTAAGTCTTAGCCTGCACGACGATATCCACATCGACATGAATATCTCCCAGACTCGGGCTGGCCTTTTTCACTTCCGCAATGACCTGAAGCTTTTCTGGATGACTCTTTAGGTAATCATACAAGCGGTAGGTCTCGCGCAAAGGTTGGAGCTCCTCTTCTTTCATCGCAGCCACTTCACGCGCCTTTTCCTTTAGAATCTTTGGCAAGAATTCTTGACTCATTTTTGATACTCCTGTAATAATCTCAATTTCTCAAGGGCAGCCCCACTGGCGATCACTTCACGTGCCAAGGCAATCCCCTCCTTGATAGAATCTACCTTGCCGTTGGCATAAAAGCCAAGGCCAGCATTTAAAACAGTCACCTCTAAGAAGGGACTTGCTTCATTCTTTAAGACACTGAGCAAAATTTCCGCATTGCGTTTGGCGTCTCCACCTCGCACTTGATCAATTTCAATGCGCTCCATTCCCATATCTTCTGGTTGAAAACTGGATAAGGTAACTTGTCCATTTTCCAGAATAGCGAGCTGGGTTTCTCCATCAAGGCCTGCCTCATCCAAACCTTGTGGACCACTCACCACCACTGCGCGTTTCCTTCCCAAATTCTTTAGAATCTCCGCCGTACTTTCCAGCATATCTGGACGACTGGTTCCCAATAGCTGGGTTTCTAGAGGAATCGGATTGATAAGAGGACCGGTTAAGTTCATCACCGTTGGAACCCCTAGCGCCAAGCGAGCGGGCATAATATAGCGCATGCCAGGATGCAGATTTTTGGCAAATAGGAAGACAATTCCCGCCTTTTCAAACACTCGTCCCAAGTCTTCTGGACCCAAATCAAGGTTAATTCCTAGAGCTTCTAGTACATCCGCAGAACCGGATTTAGAAGAGATCGAACGATTTCCGTGTTTCGCCATCTTGATGCCACCACCAGCAAGGACGAAGGCAGCTGTTGTTGAAATGTTGAAACTATAAGAACGATCGCCCCCAGTTCCACAATTGTCCATCGCTCCTTGAACTTCTGTAGGAATAGCGACTGCATAAGCCTGCATCACTTTTGCAATAGCCGTCCGCTCTTCAACCGTTTCTCCCTTCATTTTGAGACCTAGAAGAAGGGCCGTCACCTGGGCTTCTGAAGCACGACCAGCAACGACTTCCTCCATAGCAGCTTCTAACTCTGCACTGGTTAGATCCATTCCTTCTGCCACTTTTGCAAGCACTTGTTTCATCTTCCGCTCCTTGACTAGTTTGACAAAATTTTCGATGGTCTTGAGCCCATCTGGCGTCCCGATACTTTCTGGATGGTATTGAAAACCATAAATCGGTAAGCTGCGGTGTTGAATTCCCATAATGGCTTGATCATCCGTCGTCCGAGAGGTAATGACAAACTCCTCTGGCATGTCTTCAATCGTCAGCGAATGATAGCGCATGACTGGGACTTCTTTTGCGACACCCGCGTATAGCGGAGATGGAGCTTCTAGCTGGATCTGGCTTTGTTTGCCATGCATGACCTGTGGTGCCAATCCCAAGCGCCCTCCAAAAACTTCCGCAATCGCTTGATGCCCCAAGCAAATCCCCAAGATTGGTTTGATCCCCGCGAAATCTCGAATCATCTCCTCCATCTTGCCCGCATCCTTTGGCCAACCTGGACCTGGAGAAAAGACCAAGGCATCTGCTTCTTGGGCAACTTGGTACAAGTCCGGATCATCATTTCGAAGCACCTGGACCTCATCAAATTTTCCGATATACTGTGCTAAATTGTAGGTAAATGAATCGTAATTATCGACTAATAAAATCATCCTTCTTCTCCAATCCTTGTCATTGATTTTGCCTTATTGACGGTTTCTTGGTATTCATTTTCAGCGATCGAATCATAAACGATTCCTGCTCCGGCCTGCACATAAGCCTTCTTATTTTTGAGGATCATGGTTCGAATCGCAATAGCAAAATCGAGATCCCCCGTCACAGAGAGATAGCCAATAGCACCCGCATAGACGCCACGTTTCTCTTTTTCTGCCTCATAGATTCGCTTCATGGCTCGAATCTTGGGAGCACCAGAAACGGTCCCAGCTGGAAGAGTTGCCTTCAGAGCCTCAATAGAGGCTAGTCCAGGAAGCAATTGACCCTTGACCACACTCGTCAGGTGCATCACATAACGGAAGAACTCCACTTCCATATATTTAGTTACTTCAACCGACCCATTTTGAGCGATTCGACCAATATCGTTTCGCCCTAGATCCACCAACATCCGGTGTTCTGCGACTTCTTTTGGATCCCCTGTCAAATCAGCTGCCAACTGCCGATCAGCCTCTTCATCGATCCCTCTTGGACGCGTGCCGGCAATGGGATTGGTTGTCACCACTCGATCCTTGACCGACACCAAACTTTCTGGACTGGCACCGATAATTTGGTACTCCCCAAAATCATAAAAATAGAGATAATTCGAAGGATTGATTACGCGCAAATTGCGGTAATAATCTAGCGGTTTTCCTGAAAAATCAGCTGAAAAACGTTGACTGAGCACGCATTGGAACATATCTCCTTTTCGAATATAGTCCCGCGCTAGGGCCACCATTTCCTCAAACTCTTTTTGCTCCAAATGATTGTGGAAATGAAGAGCATGCAGGTCCTTGTCCTGAAACTCTTCTTTTGCAGGCCTTGCCAACTGCTCTAACACTTGCTCCAAGCTCGACGCTTGCTCTGCTTCACTCCGTCCACTATAGAGGTTCTCTTCCACCACATAGACCTTTTCCTTTTTGTGATCAAAAATCACATAGCTCTCATATAAGAAAAAGTGGAGATCTGGGGTGCCGATCGTATCTTCAGGAATGGAGCCAATGTTCTCATAGAGGCCAATCAAGTCATAGCCGACAAATCCAATCGCCCCACCGTTAAAAGGAAGTTCTTCTGAAGTTTTCGTTTTGATCGTGATGCGATTCAAAAAGTCCAAAGGATCCTCTTCAACAATTTGATCATTGTAATAGAGGACGCCATGTTCAAACTTGACTTCACTGACTGGCCGATAGGCTACAATTGAAAAACGCGCATTCTCTTTTTCACGAGGGATTGACTCCAAGATCATTTTATGGGGCGCATCCAAACGCATATAAGCCAAAATTGGACTCAAAACATCAGCAGATAAAACTTTTTTCATATCAGAAACCTCTCTTTTAGAACTCTTTTATTCTAAGGAATTCCGCTGGCCCATGCTTTTCTTGCTAAGGCGATCAAGGGTATCCCACGCTCTATTTGCGCTTTGGGATCAATGTGCCTAAGCGCGCTTCGCTTGCTAAGGCACATAGAAAAGCCCTCACACAAAAACTGTGTGAGGGCGTAGTGTCCGCGGTGCCACCTCTTTTATAGGGAAAAATAGCTGGTCTTTCCCTACATCTCTATCTCCTCTATCAAGGAGTTGCACGGTAAGGGGTGCCAACCGAATTCACATGGGTTAGAATTCATTAATCATAACAGTCCAATTTTCATCAGTCGCTATTGCTTGTTCACAATTCCCACAAGCTCCCTGAAAATAGCTGACTCATTACTTTTCTGTTGCTACCATTATAACCCTTTTTCTTAGAAAGTCAATAAAATTTTTAGTCTTTTTTTATACTTTTTTCTACACTTATTTAATAAAATCAGCTCAAAGAGCCCGAGCGGCCCGTCCTTTTTATCCCAAAAATAGAATACTCAATAAAGCTAAAATTGCAGGACCACCTTGAGTCAAGATAATCTTTTTATTGGCTGTCATCGCACCGTAAGCCGCTGCTCCAATAATAAAGAGCACAAAAATCGTAACGACTTCAATATTTTTGGACACAAACAATCCATACAAGAGGAAGACACCGATCAAGGCATTGTAGATTCCTTGATTCTTAAATAAAGAGGTCACAGATGGGCGAGCGAGTTCTTCTTTATCCATGTTGAAAACCCGACTTGTGGTATCAGATGTGGTTCTGATGCTCTCCAAATAAAAAATATACAAATGCTCCAGTGCAGCAAGACTTGCTAAAATAATCGTCAGTAATGACATCGTAGATTCTCCTTTTTATTCAACTGTTATTTGTTCAATGCCAGATACTAATTTGTCCAGCAGGTAAGAAAATTGCTCTTGTTCTTGAGCCGTCAAAATCCGACTCATCTGTTCTTTCACTGCCACATGATGGCGAGGGGGATGTTTGACCAAACGATTATAGGCCGTATCCGTCAAATGAATTAAGATTTCCCGCTGGTTTTTTGGATTTCGACTCCGATGGACAAACCCTTCCTTTTCCAATATTTTAAAATGCCGGGTTAAAGCAGCTGGATCAATCTGCAAGCGTTCCTGAACCGCGATCTGATTGCAAGGCGCTTGTTCTAATAAATCCTGCAAAATTTGATAACGCGTTAAGCTAATCCCTAGGCGCTTTTCAAAGAGTTGCGTAGTTGATTGATCTGCCAAGCGTAGTTGGTAGAGCAAATCATTTATTTCTGCCATATTCCTTCTCCGTATTATTTTTGATAAATCAATAATTGACTAATCAATTATAAAATATTTCATATCCTCTTGCAAGGAAAAGAGCTTACACTATTCTTGCGCACAAAAAAAGCCGCCTGATTGGGCGACTCTTAGGGAGATTATTATGAAAAAGAAAAGTTTTAGGATTTTTCTAAACAAAGTTAGGAGGTCTTTGTTTATGGTTCTATTATAGCGGACATTTCTTAAAGAAAGCTTACGGCTTTGTTTCAAAATGAAAACAATCTCTTTACAGATTCTTTTCAAGGCTTAAAACGCTTGGAATATCCCGTAAAGTTTTCATCTGGTGATTGCCTTGATAGTCAGATGTCAAGAAATTGATACTCTGAATCTGGCTATTTCTTGCAAAGTCAATATCCAGGCTCCGATCCCCAATATAGTAGATCTTTTCCGGATGCAACCCGTACTTCTTCATCAGATAAATGGCTGCTTCTGGGTCAGGCTTGCGGGCAAAACCACTTTGACTGGTCAAAATCTCTTTAAAAAAAGATTCCAAACCCAAGTCCCGTAGGATGACCAAGGCATTCTCTCCCTTATGGGTATAGACAAATTGTTCTATCCCAGCATCCTTCGCCCAGGACAGGACATCACGCGCTCCCTCCATCAGAAGGACCTGGGCATTTTTCTCTGCTAGACTTTCTGCTCGGCGATGATTTAAGTCTGTCACATCCAGTTGATACTCTGCTGCCACCGCTACTAAAAGATCTTGAACCGAATGCTTCAAGATATAGTCTTTAATACTCGCTCGGTCAAACGGAAGCTGATAAGATGCATAAGTCTCCTCAAGACCCGCCAGTATAGCATCATAAGAATCCAGCAAGGTCCCGTCCAAATCCCAAATAAAAGCTCGTTTTGTCATTTTCTCTCTCCTACTTTTCGTCTATAAAGTTGACTCAAAAATAGCCAGCGAAAGCCATTGTCCAGCAAGGTCCCCGTCCAGACACCTGGAAGACCCAAGCCAAGGGTTACTCCAAGCAGATAACCGGCTCCAATTCGAATGACCCACATGCCAATGGTCGTTGCATAAAATGGAAGTTTCCCATTTCCCAAGCCTTGCCAAACAGCAGTATAGATGACTGTTCCTGCTGTAAAGGGTGTTCCTAACAAAGAAAAGAGGACAACCGAAAGGCTAGCTTCGACTGCTTTCGCATCTTGTGTGTAGAGATGGGTCAGAAGGGTGCCCCCGAAAAAGATACCCAGAGCAATGGGCAACATCAATACAAAGGACAGCCAGTAAGACTGCTTTCGAAGGCGGTCAATCTGCTCAAAATCCCCTTCACCGAGGCTTCGTGCTACGAGCATGACCGTCGCTGTGGCCACTCCAAACACCGGCATGTAGTTAAACTGGGTCAAGGTCTCTCCGATGGCATTTCCGGCGACTGCCTCAGTCCCAAAAGCAACCACGATCGCAATGATCACCACATCTCCAGCTCGCATCATCAGCCGTTCTCCAGCAGCTGGCAGTGCTAAGTTCAAGAGCTTACGATCCAATCCCCAACGAAGGGAAGCAAAGGGCAGCTGGACCTTTTGCCACAAGAGGATAACACCAACCAGACGGGCTAGCACAGTCCCCAAAGCTGCTCCGACAATTCCCCAACCAAAAAGGAAAATAGCCACAGAGGAGAATAGAGCATTTAAAACATTGGTCAACAAGCTGACATACATGGGAAGCCGTGGATTGTTGGCTACCCGAACCAGCGAGCCCAGGGTCGTCATCAAGCCTAAGAGAACAATGGTCCCGCCGACCAAGGAAAGGTAAATCCCCCCACTTTCGGCGACTGCAGCTTCCGTTCCCAACAGCGAAATCATCTGGCGTCCAAATAACAGCGAAGCCCCTCCTAAGAGAGCACTCAACAACAAGGTCACCTTTAGGGACTCTGTCGCATGGTAGGCAATGTGGTCTTGATTTTTTTCACCCAAACTTTTGGACATGACACTGGCAACTGCCGCACCCAGTGCCAAAAAGATGGCCTGATAGATGGTGATGATGTTTCCTGCGACGGAAACACCTGAAATGGCAATCAAGCCCAGGTGAGCCACTAAATAAGAGTCCACCATGCCCATCAGCATTTGTAAGAAATTTTCACCCATGGCAGGAAGGGCAATGTTTAAGATTTTTTTGTATAAATTCATGCGTATATAAAAGAGCCAAACGGCTCTTTTGATCTTTCTAATAGGGAGAATTACAGTCCCAAGTAGTCTTCTACGGCTGCTTGCATGTCTTTAGCAGCTACGCTTGTACGATGGCGAACCGGCGCAGTTTCAAGACCGTCTACAGCCGGTGGCACAGGAACACCTGAGAGGGTGTGCAATTTGGCCAAGGCTTCGAAATCGCCTAGACCGGTCTCGCCCGTCACCGCTTCTACTGCCACAACTGGGAATTTGTAAGGACTTGCTGTAGAGGCAATGACTGTTTTAGCAGCATCCCCTGTTTGGGTCCGGTATTTTTGATAAACGGCTGATGCTACGGCTGTATGAGGGTCTTCGATGTAATCAGACGCTTCATAGACCCGCTTGATCTCTGCAGCAGTTTCTGCTTCATCTGCGTATGCAGCCGCAAACAAATCTAAGATATCTGCATCAAAGTTGGACAATTGGTATTGACCTGTTGCAAGGAGGCTTTCCATCAACTCTTTGGTCTTTGTGGCATCATTGCCTACCAAGTGGAAAATCAAGCGTTCCAAGTTGGAAGACACTAAGATATCCATCGATGGACTGGTGGTCACCTTGAACTCACGTTTCTTATCATAGACACGTGTTTTGAAGAAGTCTGTCAAGACATTGTTCTCGTTTGATGCACAGATCAATTTTCCAACTGGAAGACCGATTTGTTTGGCATAGAAAGCTGCCAAGATATTTCCAAAGTTCCCTGTTGGGACGGTAAAGTTGACTTTTTCTCCCGCTGTGATTTGGCCTGTCTTGACCAATTGAGCATAGGCGTATACGTAATAGACAACCTGAGGCACCAAACGGCCAATGTTCATGGAGTTGGCTGATGAGAATTGCATCTTGTTGGCTGCCAATTTTTCACGTAGTTCAACATCGTTGAACATATGTTTGACATTCGTTTGAGCATCGTCAAAGTTTCCATCGATCGCGATTACATGAGTATTGTCCCCAGTTTGAGTGGTCATTTGCAACTCTTGTACCTTGCTGACACCGTCTTTTGGATAAAAGACAATAATTTCAGTACCTGGAACATCGGCAAAACCTGCCATGGCAGCTTTACCAGTGTCCCCGGATGTCGCTGTCAAGATGACGATTTTATTTTCCAGACCGTGCTTTTTAGCTGCTGTTGTCATGAAGTAAGGCAAGATCGACAAAGCCATATCTTTAAAGGCTATGGTTGAACCGTGGAAAAGTTCCAAGTTGTATTGGCCATCGAGTTTGACAAGCGGAGCAATGGCTGGCGTATCAAACTTGCTGTCATAGGCATTGGTGATACAGTAGTCCAACTCTTCTGCTGTGAAGTCATCCAAAAAGGCTGACAATACAAGCTTAGCCACTTCTTGGTAAGAAGCGTCTTTGAGGGTGTTAAAATCTAGCTCCACTTGAGGATAAGATACCGGAGTAAACAAGCCGCCATCTGTTGCCAAACCTTGAAGGATGGCTTGACTAGCTGTTACAGTATTTTTTTCGTCTCGTGTTGATTGGTAAACTAATGTCATGACAGTTTCATTCCTTTACTAGTAGTCTTCTCATTATATCATAAATGTCAGAAAATTTAACGGTTTTCGCCAAATCTTGGCAAAGGTCGGCAAACAGAATCAAGATAAAAGAGAGCAGGAGCAACCATTTTGCCCCTACTCCCAGATAAATCTTGTCTACCCTTGTCTTTTCCGTTCGATCAAGCCAATCCCAACTCTGCTAAAACAGATGGGAAGTCTTTCTTCAAGCTTTCAAGAGCTACCGTTACTTCTTGACGAGTTTGGTTGTTTTTCACAGTGACTTGACCACTTTCAACCTCACTGCTTCCTAAGGTAATCAAGGTTTTGGCCGCAAAGACATCTGCTGACTTAAATTGTGCCTTGAGCTTACGTCCAAGATAGTCACGTTCTGCCTTGAAACCTTGGATTCGAAGGGCTTGAACCAAGCTAAGTGCTGCTTCATTGGCCTCATCTCCTAGAACGGCAATATAAGCATCTAATCCTTTTTCGATCGGTAATTCAATGCCTTTCTTTTCAAGAACGAGAAGGATCCGTTCCACACCGATGCCAAATCCAAAACCAGCTGTCGCAGGGCCACCGAAGTATTCAACCAACCCATCATAGCGACCACCTGCACAGACTGTCAATTCATTGCCTTCAATTTCTGTAATGAACTCAAAAATCGTGTGGTTGTAGTAATCCAAGCCACGCACCATATTGGTATCGATGACATAGGCTACCCCCAAGTCTTCTAACATCCGACGAACCGCATCAAAATGCGCTTGGCTTTCTTCATCTAGATAGTCTAGGATGGAAGGAGCCTGTTCAACCGCCGCCTTGTCTTCTTTTTCTTTTGAATCCAAGACACGAAGCGGATTTTCTTCTAAGCGACGTTGGCTGTCCTTAGACAATTGATCCTTCATTGGCAAGAGGTAATCAATCAAGGCTTGACGATAAGCCTGACGACTAGCAGGGCTTCCCAAGGTGTTCAAGTGCAAGGTCACATTGTCAATTCCTAATTCTTTCAGGAATTGCGCTGCCATGGCAATAGTTTCGACATCCGTTGCAGGATTGCTCGATCCAAAGCATTCTACCCCAATTTGGTGGAATTGACGCAAACGACCTGCTTGAGGACGTTCGTAGCGGAACATTGGACCTATGTAATAGAACTTACTTGGTTTTTGTACCTCAGGCGCAAAGAGTTTATTTTCTACATAGGAGCGGACAACAGGAGCTGTTCCTTCTGGACGAAGCGTGATATGACGGTCTCCCTTGTCATAGAAGTCATACATTTCTTTGGTAACGATATCTGTCGTATCCCCTACTGAACGGCTGATGACTTCATAATGTTCGAAGATCGGTGTGCGGATTTCATCATAATTGTATCGCGCAAAGACCTTGCGTGCAAAGCCTTCTACATATTGCCATTTCGCTGAATCGCCAGGAAGGATATCCTGGGTCCCTTTTGGTTTTTGTAATTTCATAGCCTTCATCCTTTGTCTTACTTTTGCATCTATTTTACCACAAATTCGAAGAGAAATGGAGACTGGACCGAATTTCCTTTGTCCCACACGTTTAAATCATCGTTCTCTTCTTGCCTTATCAGCCGAATTATGAGAAAATGGAAGCCATACTACACTGAAAGGATCTTGCGATGAGAGAGGATATCAAAATCAATGACCGCGCCCTCGCACTAGAGAAGCCGTTAATCGAAAAATTGGAGCTTGTATTTGATACCGACGTTGAGTTAGATGTCTATAACCTAGGACTGATCTACGAGATCCATCTAGATGAAGCCGGTACTTGCAAGGTGGTTATGACCTTCACCGATACGGCTTGTAGCTGTGCTGAGAGCCTTCCGATCGAAATCGTCGCTCGCCTAAAAGAAATTGAGGGGATCGAAGATGTCAAGGTCGAAGTGACCTGGTCACCCGCTTGGAAAATTACACGAATCAGCCGATACGGGCGCATTGCCCTTGGCCTTCCACCACGATAACAATCATTACCATTTAAGAAACGCAGTCAACTAATGAAGGAAGGCCTCTTCGGAAATCCGATCCACAATAAAAAACGAGGAACACCAGCTCTACCACCAGAGTCTGTTCCTCGTTTTTTTATGATGATTGAATCCATTAAAACTTTTTCACTACCAGAATGTACTAAGCCTCGTCAGCTTTTGGTTCTGGAAGAATTTGATACAACACAATCCCAAGAATGGTTGACGTTGCGACACCCGTGATTTGAAGACCACCGAGGTCAATCATCAAACCACCGATCCCTGATACCAAGATCACACTAGCAATCAAGAGATTCTTTTTATTATCAAAATCAATCTTATGTTCAACTAAAATTTTCAAACCGCTAGCAGCGATCACCCCAAAGAGGGCAATAGACAACCCTCCCAATACAGGAGTTGGAATAGAGTGCAAGAGTGCTGATAGCTTCCCAATAAAGCTCATGACAACCGCAATCACTGCTGCGCCTGAAATAACGTAAACTGAGTAGACCTTACTAAGGGCCATAACCCCAATGTTTTCCCCATAAGAAGTTACCGGAGGAGCTCCAAAGAATCCGGCAATAATCTGTGCCAAGCCATCACCAGTAAGCGTATGGTCAAGCCCTGGATCCTTAAAGTAATCACGCTCAGTCAAACTATTTAAAACCATGAGGTGCCCAAAATGTTCCGTCATGGTCACAAAGGCAATCGGAGCCATGGTCAAAATCGCACTTGGATAGAGCTTAAAGCTATAATCCACAAATGGAATGTCAAAGTTTGGAACTTGAATCCAATGCGCCGCACTTACCTCTGAGAAATTGACAAAACTATGTCCTGTCATCAAACCAAGAGCCAATGAGAAAATATAGCCCACAATTAATCCAAGTAAAATTGGGACGACACCGACAATCTTCTTGCCATACATGTTAAATAGGATGACCGCAAAGAGGGTCACCATCGAAATCAATAGAGCATAACCGCTATAGCTTTTATTTAAGGTTGTCGCATCAGTGACTGCATTCGCCGCAAGACTCAAACCAATTACCATGATAATGGGACCAACCACGATTGGTGGAAGGACCTTATTAATCCAATCTTTACCCGCATGCTTAACAATCAGAGCTACAAACAAGTAGACCAAGCCACCCGCCATAGCACCTTGCGCAACTGCTGCGATTCCATCTGACTTCATCAGCATCTGCATAGCAGCAATATAAGCAAAACTAGACCCCATATAAGCAGGAATCTTATACTTGGTCACTGTCAAGTGAGCCAAGGTCCCCAAACCAGATGAGAACAAAGCAATGGCAGGATCAATCCCAACCAAAATCGGCACCAGCACTGTCGCCCCAAACATGGCAAACAAATGCTGGAAAGATAAACCAACCAATAAACCAGGTTTTGGCATATCATTCACATCATATTTAACGTCATTCACGATCGTAAAAACCTCCTAAAATTAAGATGCGACAAGCTATGGCTGAACAAAAACGTCTATCTTCGATGACCAAATCGTAAGGATGGACTCCCTGCTTCCATCATCGACGGTTTCTTTTTTATCAAACCACTTTTCAACTATACAAAAAAATCCCCCACAACAAGGAGATACACAAAATATAGGCTGGTCTTCCCAGGCCTTTCATTTCCATAGCTCCTTGCCTGCCTCTCTGGACAGTATTAAAGGATTGATTCGATTAGTCACAATTATAGCAAATTATAGACGGATTTACAAGAAAAATAACAGATAATACACTCAAATCCCCCAAAAAGTAATATTCATACGCTTCAGCGACAGGGTTAAAAATAGCGACTTTGAGGCAAAAAAGAGGCTGGGACAAAAGTCCTAGCCTCTCAATTGTTTTTGGATTGTCGAGCAAGACGCAGTGGTTGAGTGGGCTCTACTACACTGATTTCATCAGCTTTTACAGCCCTACTCAACTGTGCGGAGGTGGGACGACGAAATCGAATTCTAACGAATTACCGATTTCTGTCCCACTCTCTCTTTGGACAAAGTCGTCCATCCAATTACTGTTTACCAGACTGTTCCATATTCCAGAAGTCGGTTACAGCACCACGTGATGCTGAAGAAACGATGTGGGCATATTTACCCAGAACCCCACGGCTATAGAGTGGTGGCAAGGTTGTCTCAGCCTTCCGTTTCGCCAATTCTTCGTCTGAGACATGCATGGTGATTTCTTTGGTATCTTGGTCAACTGTCACCAGATCCCCTGTGTGGAGGTAGGCGATTGGGCCACCGACCTGAGCTTCAGGCGCGATATGTCCAACAACGAGACCATAAGTGCCACCAGAGAAGCGTCCGTCTGTCAAGAGGGCCACCTTGTCCCCTTGACCTTTCCCAACGATCATAGATGACAAGGATAGCATTTCTGGCATACCAGGACCACCCTTAGGACCTACGAAGCGGACAACGACAACGTCGCCATCCACAATTTCATCCGAAAGAACGGCTTCAATGGCAGCTTCTTCTGAGTCAAAGACCTTAGCAGGGCCCGTGATGTTACGGACCTTGACACCTGATACTTTGGCAACCGCCCCTTCTGGAGCCAAGTTCCCTTTCAGGATGATCAATGGACCATCCGCACGTTTTGGATTTTCAAGTGGCATGATAACTTTTTGACCTGGTGTCAAATCAGCAAAGGCTTCTAAGTTTTCAGCCACCGTTTTACCAGTACATGTGATGCGATCCCCGTGAAGAAAACCATTCTTAAGAAGGTATTTCATGACGGCTGGCACACCACCAACATTATAAAGGTCTTGGAAGACATATTTCCCTGAAGGCTTCAAGTCCGCCAAGTGAGGCACGCGCTCTTGGAAATCGTTGAAGTCTTCAAGGGTCAAGTCTACATTGGCCGCATGAGCGATCGCAAGCAAGTGCAGAGTGGCATTGGTGGAACCACCGAGCGCCATGGTCACTGTAATCGCATCTTCAAAGGCTTCACGGGTCAAGATATCTGATGGTTTGAGTCCCATTTCCAGCATCTTGACAACAGCACGACCTGCTTCTTCGATATCGGCCTTCTTATCCGCTGATTCAGCAGGGTGAGAAGAGGAACCTGGTAAGCTCATACCAAGGACCTCGATCGCTGTCGCCATGGTATTGGCCGTATACATCCCACCACAGCCACCAGGGCCAGGGCAGGCGTTACATTCCAGTTGTTTCACTTCTTCAGCGGTCATATCACCATGGTTCCATTTCCCGATTCCTTCGAAAACAGAAACCAAGTCGATATCTTTTCCATCGAGATTCCCTGGGGCAATGGTCCCACCGTAGGCAAAGATCGCAGGGATATCCATATTGGCAATGGCAATCATCGAACCAGGCATGTTCTTATCACAGCCCCCGATGGCCACAAAAGCATCCACGTTGTGACCACCCATCGCTGCTTCGATAGAATCCGCAATGATGTCGCGAGACGTCAAGGAGAAGCGCATTCCTGGAGTCCCCATAGCGATCCCGTCCGCAACCGTAATGGTTCCGAATTGAACCGGCCAAGCACCTGCATCTTTCACACCTTCTTTGGCCAATTTTCCAAAATCGTGGAGGTGGATGTTACAAGGGGTATTTTCCGCCCATGTCGAAATCACTCCGACAATCGGTTTCTCAAAGCTTTCATCGGTCATTCCCGTCGCGCGAAGCATGGCACGGTTGGGAGATTTTACCATGCTATCGTAGACACTACTACGATGGCGTTTGTCTAATTCTGTCATGTCATTCCTCTCGTTTCATTTTTTACCATTATAGCATAAAAGAAGTCCCAAAGGCAGATCCAAACTTTAAGATCAACTATGGAGAAGTAAGTTTTTCCAAAAATTTCAATTTTTTTGTCAAGTAACTTTACTTTACAAAAAAGTTTTGTTATACTGTTAAAGTTGATGAAAATCAAACCTAATTGAATTTATATCTTAAAAGGAGAATAACGAAATGGCAGTACCTGCACGTCGCACATCAAAAGCGAAGAAAAACAAACGTCGTACGCACTACAAAGTAACAGCTCCATCTGTAAACTTTGACGAAGCAACTGGAGATTACTCACGTTCACACCGTGTATCACTTAAAGGATACTACAAAGGACGTAAGATCGCTAAAGCTGCATCAGCTGAATAATAGAAGGGAGATACCATGCGCGTAAATATTACACTTGAACACAAAGAATCTGGTGAACGCTTGTACCTTACTTCTAAAAACAAACGTAACACTCCAGACCGTCTTCAATTGAAGAAATACTCACCAAAACTTCGCAAACACGTTGTGTTTACAGAAGTTAAATAATTGAGTTTAAAAAGTCGTTGAAAATCAATTTCAACGACTTTTTCTTTTTGCCAAATGCAGTATATTTCAGTTCAATCACTACCTTTTTTTGAAATAAGAATAATGATTCGGAGATTAAAAAGAAGAGGAACTTTAGTGTGAAGCTCCTCTTTTTGTTATGTGTTCTTTTTCTTACAAATCGTATGACCTGGTTTGAACAACTTTTGTTTAAATAAATCTCAAAAGCCTTTAATATCAAGTGCTTTTAGACTTTTCTGAAAGCGTTACTTCATTCAATTTCAACTAATTTCATCTGAATGGTGTGAATTTTAACCTTAAAATACACTAATTGAGCTAGAATTTTACCAAAAGTCCACACCATCTGGAGATATCATTCCCAAATTATCTTTAACTCTTTTACATCGGTTTCTGATAAGACATGAATTATTCTTTCAAAATTTAGAGGGGATTTTCTTGACTTTATTAAACCTTTAAATGGTTTACCAGGAGTTAAAATCCTATATAAAGTTCTTATAATCGCATTTATGTATTTACGCTCTCCATTAGAATAATTTTTGAATGCTTCTCCACTTCGAGTATATGTTATCGGTTCATCATATGGTATAACCTCAAAGTCATCAAAGGAGTTATTACATACAAAAGCAAAATCAACACTTTGTACACTAAACATTATTCCTTTTCAAGATCTTATTCCCAACTTAAGCCAAATCTACATAATTACTCACCATCTAAAATATTTTCTAACATTGGTTCGATAGAACTATGTTTCAAGTCCTCTATAAGCCTCTGGGCATAGAAACGATTTACTTCCCGAGCTACATAATATAACATCCTTGCAGCCATTTCTTTACTCAAGTAATCAAAATGTTCATCTTTTAATACATCAAATGCAAGAGATGCAAAAATATCATTTGAAGAAAAAGAGGTTGCAACTTCTTTTAATGATGGAAAAAGTTTTTGAATCAAGAATAGTGCATTTTCTGGGCTTATTTTCATAAATTTAATGCAAGCCAATTTGTAATTCTCTCCTATGTCAATAAGTTCCCGACACAAATCCACATTCGAAATATTATTAAGATATATCGTTATTGTTTCATCATATTCTCTCTGTTGAATTTTTTTTAATATTTTCTGCTTTGAATCCTTTTGATGAAAAATTCGCAGGTGATAACTTAGTTGTTCAAGCATTTCCCCTGCATCTCTAAACCTTAATTCTGGTTGATAAGAGGTGGCTTTTTGAACAAAAGTTCGTAGAACATGTTTTTCGTTAGTTGGGTTTCCAGTTAAACAAAAATTAACCACCTTTCCTAATGAATAGACATCACTCATTTTAGTTGCATTTTTTAGACCAGTTATCTGTTCTGGCGCACAATAATAAAACTGCCCATAATTATTTGTGTTCATAGTCAAATGAGAATGATTGACAGTAGAATCTTTAGCCAATCCAAAATCAGATATCTTTATAAGCCCATCACATAGAAAAATATTGCTTGGACTCAAATCTCTATGATAGATACCTCGAGAATGAACATCAGCCATTATTGTCAATATTTGAAACAACAGATTAAATATTTGGTTTAATTTTAATTCATTATTTACAATATAATCATTTAAAGTAAAATCAGCTTTCTCCATCGTATAGCTAAACTCTGACTCATCGAATTCATAAACTTTAATAATCCCATTTACTTGCGATAGAGACTGCATAATTTCAAACTCTCTTTTAAAGCGACTTTTTAGAGCAGAGTTCTGTTTATATTCATTTTTCAACTTTTTCACAATCCGTTGAGAATGTTTTTGTAAATAAATTTCAGCAAAGCCACCTTTAGTGAGAAAGGACTCGTCAGTTTTTATTATTTCTTTCCCCATATGGGCATAGGAATTTAGCATTTCTTTTAACTTCTCTGCTTGTTTATTCTTAATATCAGTCTTTTCAGAACTACTATCTGGAAGGTCATCATAATAAGTTAGTAAATCCCTTACCAACTTAATAATATCGTTATCAAGAGCTTCATCTATATATGCTTCAAATGACTTTCCTTTTGACAAACCGTACTTTTCCTGAATTTTTACACCAATGGAGTGATAAGTAAATTTATCAAAAGTACGATTTGAAAAATCTAGAACATATCCACCCTCATTAAAAAATTTTTTTATCATGTTTTTATCATGAAATGTGATTTTCGACATTATGATCCCATTCTAACTTATAAAACAATTCTCAAGTTAAACAAAAATTACTGCACATCAATTTCAATTACTATTATACCAAATCGAATCTATGATATTTATCTTTTCAATTTTTTAACAACATGATACAATACTATCCTAATATAGAAATTCATCTAAAATTACAAGAAATACCCAAAATGTTCCTTTGGCATACATATATGTCACTTAGAGTTTATCTCAACCGTCAATAGATGGAATAAATTTACTACTATTTTCACAACCAAAACTAAGATTAAGAATAAAAAATACATAATGACTATATGATTGTAGCATAGCATTTGGATAAAGTTCACACCATTATTCTTGAAGAAAAGAACAATATATGCTATCATGGAGGTACAATGAAAAAGCCAAAATTTGAGTTTTATACTCGGTTAAATGGACACACCGAGTTCCTAGAATTTTTACAAACTATACCAATTAAAGACAAACAAAAATTACTGGCAACTATCGCCACTATACAAGAGCATGGTCTTTTAGTTGCTCAACGTATGGAATGGGTGAAAAAGCTAGATGACGACATCTTTGAAATCCGCTCAAAGGTTGCTTCTAACATTCAAAGGGCACTTTATTTTCATGTTATCAATGAACGCTATATCATCACCCATGGCTTTACCAAAAAAACACAAAAAACACCCCAGAGTGAGATAAAACACGCTAAGGATTTAAAGAAAGAATTTGAGGACAACAACCATGACCACAATTAAATTTGATGATTTTTTAGAAAACGAACTAGCAGACAATAAATTTAAAGAAGGGTTTTTAACTGAAAAAGCTATTTTGGAAAGTGCTATTGCAGTTTATGACGCACGACAAACAGCAGGTCTCACCCAAAGAGAGCTAGCTTCCCTATCTCATGTCCCACAGTCTACCATTGCTCGCATTGAACGTGGAAATAACACAAGCATTGAAACAATGAGCAAAATTGCACTTGCTCTGAATAAAAATCTAACTATCAACATAAGCTAATAGTCAAATTAAGCTCTCAAAAAAGCTGATGAATTTATATTTCATCAGCTTTTTTGAGAGCTTAATTTAGCTGAATAAAACAGATAAAACCTGCCCATTGGGTGGGGGGGTGAGTAAAATGAATGAATCTACTTGACAATTAATAGTTAAGTAAGATAATATGAGCTTATAAAACAACTTTCCTCCTTATATGTATTTTCAGCGTAATTATAATTCATGAACAATTCTTATATTTTACTTAGACATGCTCATTCGAGATTTTCGAGTGATGATTTTAATAGAACTTTATCGGAAGAAGGATTTGTATCTCTAAAGCAATTGGAGTTTTTGAATTCTTTTAATATTGATTACTATTTTTCTAGTCCTTATAAGCGAGCTTTTGAGACAGTAAATAGTTCTCCTGTACAATTTGATAAGATAGTGCTTGATGATCGTTTGCGTGAAAGAAAATTATCTTCAAGATTTATTGAAGATTCTGAGTTTGAAGAAACGATTCAATATTTATGGCAAAATCCAGATAAATCACTTATTGGAGGTGAATCTAATCAAGAAGCATTAATGAGAAT
Source organism: Streptococcus sp. 20925_1_77 (assembly GCF_041432125.1). Classification (NCBI taxonomy): domain Bacteria; kingdom Bacillati; phylum Bacillota; class Bacilli; order Lactobacillales; family Streptococcaceae; genus Streptococcus; species Streptococcus sp. 20925_1_77. The sequence continues at coordinate 75,419 of NZ_JAPVZB010000006.1, read as the reverse complement.
CTTAGATTTATTGCAGGATTTAGAAGAAAGGTATTCAGATAAAACCATTTTACTGAGTTCTCATGGAAATTTGCTAGGAATCTTAATCAATCATTTTGATCCAAATTTTGATTATAAAAAATGGAAGCAGATGACTTTTCCAGATTGCCTTCTAGTTGACAAAGATGATAGTGTGAAAAGAATTATGAAAGTTACTTCTGGGTAATCATTTAGTTCAATCTATCTGATTTTATTTGATACTGTCAATAATTTTGTGTAAACACCCTAGTAGAGTTATGGAGTTTTAATCAAATAAGCTTTCAAGTTTGTCAGAACAATTCAAGTAGGTTTATTTTTTATTAAAATTTTGATCTTAACAAAATAAAACTTTAATATAGCTAAAATATAATGTATGAACTATATTTTAAAGAATATCACATCTTTTATTTCCTTGATAAATTGCGTATTTAATATAACCATAAATTCTATACAAGCACAAAAACAACCGGAAAAGAAACCGTTCACGACTGCTTCTTCTCTGGTTGTTTTTTATACTAACGATTTTTCCGACTTAACTGATAAGAGTACATCACAGGGATAAGGACAATGGTGAGGATGACCAGCACCAGTACATAAGACAGCGCGAATTGAATACCTGCTTCAAGTAGGAGGATCAAACCTCCGAGGACCCACAATTTCCCTGCCAAGCGATGGGTTTTGTGCCAGTTATCTTCACTCTGCAAGGTCCAAGGCAGACGGATTCCAACCGTGTGATTCACTTTTAGCTTAGGCATGTAGTTGCCCATGATCACAAAGATGAGCCCTAGCAAAGCCGAAACAAAAACAGATGGATTGGTAGTAGAACCTAGCGCTTTGCTATAGATGAGATAGGAGGTACTTAAGGAAACGATTGGGGTCAACCAGTAAATCGCTCTGATCATTTTTTCATTCATAGCGCTATTCTTAGGATCACGTCCGATCATAAAGATCACAAACAGATGCACCATGAGATCGAAAATAGGAAGACCAAACACAACCAGGGGTTTCGATTGGAAGTTATTGGCCTGGCCAGCAAAATTGAAGTGAATCGGGATTTGGTTAGGCAATTGCGACCAAATCATCAGCCCCCAAAGCATGGGGAAAAGGATCACCATAGAAGTCAATAGCAATAGTTTTTTATTCGTTTTCATCAGTAGAGTCTCCTTTCAAATCAACGAGCCAGACCATTAAATCCTCCAAGACAGAAGTATTGAGTTCATAGTAGATAAAATTCTTCTCTTTTTCCTCTCGAATTAAATCTGCCTGCTTGAGGAGGCTTAAATGATGAGAAATGGTCGCTCCTGCTACATAAAAGTGGCCAGCGATATCTCCCGCAGATAATTTCCCCGCCTTTAGCAGTTCTAAGATACTTCTTCTTATCGGATTCGATAAAGCTTTAAATGTTTGCGCAAAATTCATTCTCTATCTCCTCTATTCTATTTAGAAATCTTTCTAAATAGATTGTATATCTGGAATATGGTTTTGTCAACTCTATTTAGAAAAAAATCTAAATAGTTTCTGTTGTAAAAAAATATCAGACCTAAGACCGATTCTTATAAACAGCGTCTTTTCTTAAGTTTTCTTTAAGAAATCAGCCTTATAATAAAACCATCAAATGAAGACCTCCTAACTTTGTTTGATAGAAAATCCTAAACTTTTTCATAATAATCTCCCTATAAGAGCCACCAAAACCGGTGGCCTTTTCTCTATGTACCTTAGTGAACGTTAGTGAGCTTAGGTACGTTGACGCAGTTTGAGCGAAGCGAAAACTACGATCCTTATTCTCTTTTCGAACGTTTATGAGTTTAGGTACGTTGATGTAGTTCGAACGCTAGTAAGAACTACGATCTTTATTATTTTAAATAAAAAACGCATCCTGTTTTGGATGCTGGCTAATGTATTTTCTCAGACTTCAGACCGATTCTTTCGATCAGCGCCTTTTCTTAAGTTTTCTTTAAGCAAACCACCTTATAATAAAGCCATCAAATGAAGACCTCCTAACTTTGTTTGATAGAAAATCCTAAAATTTTTCATAATAATCTCCCTATAAGAGCCACCAAAACCGGTGGCTTTTTCTATGGAAGTGAGAACTACGATCCTTCTCCTTCATTTGTATTGTTACTCCAATTTGTGCTCAATCTATGTTATAATGAAGAGAATTTTTGTCTGAGGAGGATTTATGAAAAAAACACATTCTATGTTATTCGTCCCGGGCATCATTATGCTTGGGATTGTTTTACGAACACCATTTACTACACTTCCGACGGTCTTGTCTGACATCGCAGCTGGTTTGGGGGTTGATGTGAGCTCTCTGGGACTATTGACTAGCTTGCCCCTTCTTACCTTTGCCATTTTCTCACCTTTTGCGATTCAGTTTGCTCAAAAATTAGGAATTGAGCGCCTCTTCTTTCTTGTCTTGATCGCAATGATGATCGGATCTGCCATTCGGATTATCAATCTTCCCTTTCTCTATCTGGGAACCATCTTAATTGGAGCAAGTATTGCCTTTCTCAATGTTCTGCTTCCAAGCTTGATTCAGGCCAATCGGCCTAAGCAACTCGGTGTGCTAACAACTCTCTACATCACCTCTATGGGGATGTCCACAGCGATCGCCTCTTCTGTAGCGGTTCCTATTACCAAAGCCACTTCTTGGCAAGGTCTAGTGACTCTTTTGACTGCCTTGTGCGCTCTTGCTTTGGTCATCTGGATTCCTAACCTTCGCTACAACCACCGGCTCAAAAAGGCTGCTACTACGGAATCTAGTAGCAAGTGGTATACTAATAAATATGTCTGGGCTATCATGATTTTTGGAGGCTTGCAGTCACTACTTTTCTACACAAGTATGACTTGGCTTCCGACCATGGCTGTTCAAGCTGGCCTTTCAAAGGTTGAATCTGGACTACTTGCCTCCGTGTTCACCTTGATCAGTCTCCCATTCTCCTTGACGATCCCAAGTTTAACTACACGGTTATCCGATCGCAATCGACGCTTGATACTTGCCATTGTTGTCGGAGCAGGAATTTTAGGGGTAGCCATGCTCTTAATCCCAACCAGCAACTTCTTCTACTGGCTCGTTATCAATGCCCTGATAGGAAGTTCCGTTAGTTCGCTCTTTCCTTACCTCATGGTCGCTTTCTCCATGAAATCCAGTACACCTGAAAAGACAGCTCAACTTTCTGGTCTTGCCCAAACAGGAGGCTACATCTTTGCTGCTTTTGGTCCCATCCTCTTCGGCTACAGCAAATCTCTCTTCCACTCTTGGACACCAGCTATCCTCATGCTACTGGTCTTAACCATTATCATGGCGATTGCCCTTTATCAGGTGGAAAAAGTCGATCATATTTTATAAGCATCGTCCGGCTGGAAGATTCGTCTTCCGGCTTTTTTGTACACAAAAAAGAACTAGGAGCTAGTCCTAGTTCGAAGTTTTATTATCCGTTAAATGAAATATGCACGTGATCATAGTGGTTTGCTGTATCTCCACCGCGGTCTGGCATTTGGTTCCAAGTGTTAGCTGGTCCGTAAATGTTGTCTACTGGCATGTAGAATTGTTGTTTCCAGATAACATATGAAATACCTGCACGGTCCATGTTGTCAATCGCATATTGGGCAACTTGATCCCCGAGTTGTGAACTGGTTGGGACCATTACGTCCACTGCAAGTCCTTGACCATGATCGTCTGGATCCCCTTCACGGTAACCACCAATGTTTGTGATACCGAATTTCGCAGCGATTTCTTGACGGAAAGCTTCTGCTTGTGGTTGAAGGTTTGAATCAGTTGGAATCGTATTTCCACTTGCTGGAGTTGATGCTACTGGTTGTACTTCAGGGGCAGCAGCAGTTTCTACTGCTGCAGTTTGTGCTGGAGCTTCCTCTGCTGGAGCTGGTGTTGTTTCAGCAGGTGCTTCTTCCGCAGCTGGTGTTTCAGCAGGTGCTGCTGGGGCTGGAGCAGATTGAGGGGAAGCTGCTGCTTCTGGGTTTTGAGTTTCAACATTAACAGCTGGAGCACCGTAGTTCGGTGTTTCTGGAACAGCAGGTTGAGCTGGTGTTTCTGCTCCTGGGACAGCAACTACTGGAGCTTCTTGAGTTTCTGCTGCTGGAGCAACTGGAACCGCTTTGTTATCTTCGTTTACTGGTTTTGACAAGTCGTTCACAGCGACTGTTTGGTCGTCAACTGTCACTTGGTTTGTTGTCAAGTCAGCACTTGCAACGGTTGCATCTGTTGCACCTGCTTGAGGAGTTTGGATTTCAACTGAAGTTACTTCTTTTTGATCATTTACTGTTGTTTTCAAAACAGTACCTGGGTAGATCAAGTCCATGTTGCTGATGTTGTTCAAGTTTGCCAACACATGAACATCGATTCCAAGCGCTTCTGCGATCGAACTCAATGTATCACCATATTTGATGGTATACGTTTGTTGGTTGTCACCACTTTGTTGGATATCATGTTTGATTTCATCTACTGAGCGAGCTACCCAATCTTCAAGTGTTTCTGCAGTGGCTTTTGTAAATGGAATCACTGCAAGAGCTACTGTTGAAGCGATCAAGGCCTTCGTATTAACTTTTAATTTCATCTTTTATCCTCTTTTTTCTTTGTTTTTTGCTCAAGATTTTCTTGAACAAATGAACTACTATACTATCTTATCACAATTTAAAAATAATAAAAGGCCTTTTTGGCTATTTAACAAAACTGTATTTTTCTTGTAACATTTCGTCTTTCTTGTCACATTGTTACAAACTAGTAACATAAAAATAGGGTAGTGGAAGAAGAGTGAGAGGGTGCAAAAAAACCTCATCTAGGAATGATTTCTTGATGAGGTTCTTGTATTTATAAAGCAATTGAACTCGACTGAAAAGCTGGGTGAAAAACGCAAACTGTAATAGTACTAACTTCAAAGGCACAGTAGCTGATTGGATTTTTCTCTCGCTTTAAGAGCTCGGAAAAATCCTAATCAGCCTTGTGGGGGCAGGACAACGAAGCATTCTATACAACAGTGCTTCTGTCCTACTCCCTATTTTCCTTTGAGTTGCTTAACGGCTTTGTATCTTATTTTACCTTCATGATTCTGACGAGGTTGGCGCGTTCGGCTTCTTCGAGTTTCATTTCGATATAATAGATAGTCTCTTTGAGGTCTGGGATGGTCGCATACTCCAGTCCGTTCACTCGACGGCGGGTTTTCTCGATTTCATCTGCCATGAGTTGGCAGCTTTTTTCGATTTCCGCTAACTTGAGCAAATCTGGGAGGAGATCCCCCATTTCTTGGATGGTGCTGTCCATTTGACTGTTAGAGGCGAGATAGCTATAAACCACGTCCCCTTCATCATCTCCGTATGGATTATCGATACGGGCATGGAGCTTGGGCACGCGCACACTCATGACATTTTCTTCCTCGATATGGAGCATCACTTCTCGAGTGGGAACGGCGAAGATTTCTTCTACCATGAGGTCGCTCTCTAAGGACTTGGCCATCACGAAATCTTGCATATTGCCTACCAGCGCTGCCTCCACCTTTTGACGCAGACGATTATTCTCACGCACAGCTTCAATAAAGCGGCGCATGAGTTCATCCCGCTTATCCTTGAGCAACTTGTGCCCCCGGGTTGCTGTCTTGAGGCGCTCTTTGAGAATATTAAGCTCCATCCGAGTTGGTTTTACATTTAATCGTGCCATAGGCTAATCCTCTTTGTTTGGCAGATACTTGTCAATCATCTCATCCTTGATCCGTTTAAGCTCTGTTCTTGGAAGGATGGATAAGAGTTCCCAACCGAGATCCAAACTTTCCTCAATCGTCCGATTGGTAGTGAAACCTTGGTTGATGTATTCCTGCTCAAAGCGGTCCGTAAATTTAACATAAAGCTTGTCGGTATCTGACAAGGCAGATTCCCCAAGCACTACAGCCAGTTCTTTGGCTTGTTTTCCTTGGGCGTAAGCCGCAAAGAGCTGGTTCATGGTCGCCGCATGGTCTTCCCGAGTCTTGCCTTCACCAGAACCCTTGTCCTTCAAACGAGAAAGGGATGGAAGAACATTGATCGGTGGGCGGTAACCACTATTATAGAGATCGCGGGACAGAATAATCTGACCTTCGGTGATGTAGCCTGTCAAGTCAGGGATGGGGTGGGTGATGTCATCTTCTGGCATGGAGAGGATCGGAATTTGGGTCACAGATCCTTTCTTTCCAACCAAGCGTCCTGCACGTTCGTAGAGGGTTGAGAGGTTAGTATAAAGGTAACCTGGATAGCCCCGACGACCTGGAACTTCCCGGCGGGCAGCAGATACTTCCCGAAGGGCTTCACAGTAGTTGGTCATATCCGTCATGATAACCAAGACGTGCATATCTTTTTCATAGGCCAAATATTCGGCAGCTGTCAAGGCGATCCGAGGAGTCGCAATCCGCTCAATAGCTGGGTCATTGGCTAGGTTGATAAAGAGAACAGAGCGGTCAATGGCCCCTGTTTCCCGAAGGTCGTTCATAAAGAACTCGGCTTCTTCAAAGGTAATCCCCATAGCTGCAAAGACCACGGCGAAGTTCTCTTCAGAATTAAGAACCGTCGCTTGACGGGCAATCTGAGCCGCCAACTCCTTGTGAGGAAGACCAGAACCTGAGAAGACTGGGAGTTTTTGACCCCGAACCAAGGTATTCAAATGGTCAATGGCTGAGATCCCTGTTTGGATAAATTCATCCGGATAGTCCCGCGAAACAGGATTGATGGCTTGTCCATCAATGTCCAAGTACTTCTCTGGGATAATCTCTGGACCACCGTCGATGGGTTTGCCCATCCCGTTAAAGATGCGGCCCACCATGTCTTCAGACACAGGGAGTTCTAGGGGACGTCCGGTAAAGCGAACCTTGGCTTTTTCCAAGTTGATCCCGCTAGACCCTTCAAAGAGCTGGACCATGGCCTTGTCTTCTTGGACTTCGAGAACTTGTCCCTGACGGGTTGTTCCGTCATGGAGCTTGATTTCTACGAGTTCATTGTAGTGAACCCCTTCGACCTGATCGACAATCATCAAGGGGCCAACAACTTCGCTGACAGTACGGTATTCTTTAATCACGCTCATTGTCTACTCCTCCTTTTGCGACGATTTGGTGTAGGGTTTCTACAATTTCTTCTTTCAGGTCTTGAATGGTTGCCAACTGATCCTCATGGATGAACTTGCTACGGGCAATACGGTCCCGAAGAGTTACAGTTCCTTCCATGATTTCTGTGAAGTAAGCCCCTAATTCCAGTGCTTTTTGACTTTCTTGGTCAAAGGTTAAAATGTTTGTCAACAAGGCCACCTGCTTGCTGAAAGAGGTATAGGTATCGACCTCATCAAAGGCATTTTGTTGCAGGTAGTCTTCGCGGATCATCTTGGCCGCATTCATGGTCAAGCGGTCTTTTTCAGACAAGGAATCTAGACCAACCAAGCGGACGATTTCTTGCAATTCACTTTCCTTTTGAAGCAAGTTCATAGCGCGGGTCACTTTTTCAGACCAGCTGATTTGTTCATGTAAATCGATATAGCGACCGACTTCATCTTGGTAAAGTGAATAAGAACTCAACCAGTTGATGGCCGGGAAGTGACGACGTTGGGCCAATTGAGCATCTAAACCCCAGAAGACCTTAACAATTCGCAAGGTATTTTGCGTTACCGGCTCTGAAATGTCTCCACCCGGAGGGGAAACGGCACCGATGGCGGTAATCGAGCCTTCACGCGCAGTGGTTCCGAGTGTCTTGACCCGACCTGCACGCTCGTAGTATTCGGCAATCCGGCTACCAAGATAGGCTGGGTAACCTTCATCCCCTGGCATTTCTTCTAGACGACCAGACATTTCACGGAGAGCTTCTGCCCAACGAGAAGTAGAGTCCGCCATGATGGCAACGGAATAGCCCATATCACGGAAGTATTCGGCAATAGTAATCCCTGTGTAGATGGAAGCTTCCCGCGCAGCCACTGGCATGTTCGAAGTGTTGGCGATCAGAACGGTCCGTTGCATAATGGATTGACCAGTCGTTGGATCGATCAATTCTGGAAATTCATTCAGAACGTCCGTCATTTCATTTCCGCGTTCCCCACAACCAACGTAAATTACGATGTCTACATTGGCAAACTTAGCCACCTGGTGTTGCACAACTGTCTTTCCAGCTCCGAAAGGACCAGGAACAGCTGCAGCTCCACCCTTAGTCACAGGGAAGAAGGTATCGATGACCCGTTGACCGGTGACCAAAGGCTCTACTGGAATCAGTTTTTGTGCAAAGGGACGGCCTCGACGAACCGGCCATTTTTGCATCAGGGTTCCAGTAAAGAGGCTACCATCTGCCTGCTCAATCTCATAGACCGGCTCTTCCACTGTGTAAGAACCTGCTGCGATCTTGGTCACACGTCCACTGACACCAAAGGGTACCATGATGCGGTGTTCCACCATATTGGTCTCTTGAACGGTACCGACGATGTCTCCTGCAACCACCTCTGTCCCTTCAGTCACGCTTGGTTCGAAGGCCCATTTGGTGTCCCGATCTAGATTTGGAACTTGCACCCCACGAACCAAAAAGTCACTGGCAGTCACTTCTTGGAAGCGTTCCAAGGGGCGTTGGATCCCGTCAAACATCTGAGAGATCAAGCCTGGTCCCAATTCAACAGAAAGGGGGGCTCCAGTTGTTACCACTGGTTCTCCTGGACCGACTCCAGACGTTTCTTCATATACTTGGATAGAGGCTTCGTCCCGCCGCATCTCAATAATTTCACCAATCAAACCAAGATCGCCGACCCGGCAAATGTCTTGGATATTAGCCTCCTGCATCCCTGATGCAACCACCAAGGGACCGGAAACTTTAATAATTTTTCCTTGAGTCATGTATTCCTCCTGGGAATCCTTTGTTTCTTTGTTTTACTTTTGCGCTATCTCTCTTAGAGCTTGCTTTTGTTGGCCATTGGCATCGAAATTGCTTGGATCCAACCAGGCTTCGAAGCGCTGTTTGATAGCTGGCCATTCTTGATCAATGATGGACAACCAGTCTGTATCACGGGTCCGACCTTTATAAACAACAGCCTGACGGAAACAGCCTTCATAGGTGAACCCTAAGCGCTCAGCTGCTTTGCGAGATGCTTGGTTTAAGGCATCACATTTCCACTCATAGCGGCGGTAGCCTAAATCTTCAAACACGTAGCGCGCTAACAGATACTGAGCTTCCGTAGCCATGCGTGTCTTTTGGAGCGCTGGTGAATAGGTCACTGCTCCAACTTCGATCACCCGGTTGGCTTGATCGATCCGCATAAGAGAGAAAGTCCCCAAAGCCTTGCCTGAATCTTTGTCTACAATCGCATAGTAAAAGCGACCTTGGGCTGTCATGAGATCATCTAATAAGTGGTCCCACTCCTCCTCATTGCGGGCAGGGCCTTTGAACAGAAAGGTCCACATAGCTGCTGGAGAGTCCGGCCCGTAGACCTGATAAAGATCTGCTCCATGTTTTTCTTTTGAGAGGCGCTCGATCACAGTATAGCGACCTTCGATCCGCTCAATAGCTGGCAGACGCCCCGGTGTAAAATCCGGCAGTGCATCGCCAATCGCTTGGCCAAATTCATTTGTTCTCATAAAATATCCTGTCCTACTGCTTTTTCGACATTATCACGAATCCGCTGTTGGCCCAGTCCCGTAGTTCCTCTATGGGTCGGGATAAGGATCAGAGCCGGAGTCAGCTGCTGGTCGTAAAAAGCCACTGTATCTGGAATAGCCTGAGCAATATCCTCTGTCAGGTAGATAATCCCGAAGTTTTCCCGACTGAGTTTTCGCAGGGTATTGATCGCTTCTTGTGGCTCTGTGACCGGATAGGTTTGAAAGCCAATCAGGCGAAAAGGAAGGATGGCGTCCCGATTGCCCACAACGGCGATCTTATAGGTCTGTTTGTCCATAAATCGGTCTCATCCTTTCTTTGATGTCTGCTAGCGGAAAACCATTGTCTAAACCAGAGAGGACCAAACGAAGGTTGGTCACCTCTAACTCTTTTCCGTAAAGATAACGAACAAGAGGGAGTGGTCCATCGACTTCAAAACGGCCAGCGTCTAGAAGACTGAATTTCACCAAACTCTCTAAATACTCCAACTCTACGGTCTTTAGTTGACCGGTGCGCATTTTTTCTTCATAAGTGTCTAAAGCGAGATCGTACTCTAGCGGATTGACTTGATAAAACCAGGTCAACCACTGACCGGATTCTAGCAGGTCGATCACCTGATGGGCACCGAGGCTCCCTTCATCTGAAAGTAATTGGTGCATAAAGCTATGCGGTTTTTGCTGATCCATGGCCCGCTTAACTGTAATCGCATTGTAAAAGTCAATGGTCACGTCCACCAACTGCTTCAGAATCGGATGATCTAGACTGTCCCCTAAGTATCTTAGGTGTTTAAAATAAGCTAAGTCCATCCCGATTTCGAGGACCCGCAAGTCCTGATAGTCTTGGAATTCTTGCCAGGTTGCAGCCACTTCTTCCGCCATAAAGGCTGGGCAATGCTCCGCAGAAAAGGTCGCCACCAAATGTTCGAGCACATCAAGAGAATAAGGTCCGATAGGGATCAATAAATGTCCCAACTTGCGCTCTGTCGCCTTGTTTTTCAGATATACCTTGAGATTGTGATAAGTGTATTTCAAGGTAAACAGGCTAACTAAATCCGACTGAGGGGTTACCTCAAAAGCCCATTGGTATTCCGCCAACAAGGCTGTCATCAGACGCTCTTCAAGGGCTGCTAAATCCTTGATCTCGTGGCTGTCTAAAGCATAAGGTGTCCCTTGTAGCAAGCCTTCTCGGCTCTCACTGGAGGGACTTGCAAGCAACTGCTCGAACTGACTGGGACTGACAAAACTAGCCTCACGTACGCTGATTCCTGTATTAACTTGAGAATAGGTCCGTTCGCTCATTGCAACCTCCTAGTTCTCTTCGTCGGTGAAAATGCTGGCTGCCATCTGGTAGCTTTCTTGCTCCCAAATAGAATCCACCAAATCACGGTAGAGATAGTTGTCATCAATCTTCCCAACCGACAAGACAAAGCCTGCCTGAGCTGGGATTGTCGCATCCGCAACTGTCACATTCTGATGAGTCTGCTTCAATCTATCGAGAGCTGCTGGATCAAATTTGCTAGCACTCACCACCCCAAAGGTCAGAGTCACAACTTGCCCTTGATAGCGGTCTAAAATCGCATCTACAAACTGCATTTCCTTTTCAAGGGGCCAAGCCGCCATTGCTTCATAAGCATCCGCAAAGAGATCCTTTAAGACTCGTTGCTTGGTGACAAGGGTTGATTGGCGTTTTTTATTTTCGATTTGTTGGGTTTCACGTTGCAATTGACGTTGAATCCGCTTGAGCTGCTCGGAGCGTTGATTGAGTTTGTCTTGAATCAAACGCTCTTCTTGTGCAGTCTCTTCTTTTAGGATGGTTTCCTTGGCCTCTTCTAAGAGTTTACGCCCTTTTTCATGGGCTTGGGCCAAGATCGAATCCTTTAATTGGGTTTGTTCATCCATATCGTTTTTTCTCCTATTGCATGCGTCTTGTGTTTTTCGCCTCGTAAGGCGAATCCATCAAAGCTAGCTCTTAGCCGACGCGTAGGGTCAATAGGAAGGACACAACGAAGGCCAAGATGGCATAGGTTTCAACCATGGCCGCAAGGATAACCCCTTTCATCATGTCCTCAGGACGTTTTGCCAAGATTTGCATCCCTGCTGTCGCAACATTTCCTTGGTGTTTTGCTGAGAAATAACCAACGATCGCAACTGGAAGAGCTGTAAAGAAGTAAGCAACCCCTGTTTCAAGTGGCATATCTGGCTTAATTTGCAACCAGATCAAGATCCCGATAACGAAACCGTACAAACCTTGTGTACCTGGCAACAATTGTAAAATCAGGGCTTGGGCAAATTTTTCGGGTTGTTCTTTCAAGAGGGCTGCTGCTGCTTGACCCGTTTTACCAACCCCAAGGGCAGATCCCATCCCACTAAGTGCGACTGCGATCGCCACACCAAATGCTGCAAAGAAGGCGCCCCCATGGGCTGAAAAATATGATGCTAAAGATTCCATGAATATACTCCTATTTTTTTAAGATAATACTTATTTTTTTGTTTTAATATAGCGTTCAGAAGGTTTAAGAGGACGAAATGGCTTGCCTCCTCCTTCGTAGAACTTACCGAAGAACTCCACAAAGATTAAACGGGCTCCATGCACATATCCTGACAAGAAGGACAGGAACATGTTAATGGCATGTAGGACGATAAAGAGCACAAGCCCTACCGTAAACCGTCCAAGCGGTGGGAAGAGATTGACAATCAGGTTAAAGGCTGAACCGATACTCGCTCCAGACAATCCCAAAGCCATCAAACGGGTGAAGCTGACCAAGTCTCCGACATAGCCACTGACATTGTAGAGGTTAAAGAGACCAGACGCTAAACCGGACAGCTTCTTGGCACTGACAATGGAAACAATCAAGATCCCAATGGCATTCAAAATAGCTAGCCACTTACCAATCGGAACTAGGACGCTCATCCCTGGTAAGATATTGCCTACTGCTAGAAGCATTAAGCCAAGTAGGATCAAAACCCAAGCAAAGCCCGCATTATAGGCTTCCGTGTAGTCTTTGAGGCGGACATTTTTCATCCCCCCTAGGAACAGTCCCACTAAGACAGTGACAAAACCAAAGACCACTGAGAGGATCAGGATGGTCATAGCGTTGCTGGTCGTACTGATCAGGGCAAAAGGCATCTCAAATCCAAAGAAAGAGCCATAGACCACACCCCAGAGGGCCACTGAAATTCCGAGGAGACTGAAGAAACGAAGGTTTTTCGCTGTCCCAGGCTTGAGCTTAAAGGCTTTAAGGGCAAACCCTGTCGCTACCGTTAGCAAGAGGCCATAACCAATATCTGCGACCATCATGCCAAAGAAAACAAAGTAGAAGAGAGAAACGATCGGAGTTGGATCTTTCTCGTAATACTTAGGCAAGGCATACATCTCTGTGACTAATTCAAAAGGCTCTACCAAGGCGCTATTTCGCAACTGGATCGGCACGTCATCCCAATCTTTTTCCGTTACATCGCGCGTCTCAAGTAAGACCCGAGAACCAAAGCCTTGTTGCAAGAAGTCTCGTAACGAGGCCACTTGCGATGTTTCAATCCAACCCTCTAAGGCTACCAAGCTTTGCGTACTGGCAAGAAGCGATTTGGCCTCCTCACGAGCTCCCAAGCTCAACAAGTAATCCATCTGGTACTTGAGTTGGTCCAACTCCTTCTGGGAGTCTTGTAACTCTGCTAGGGTTGCTGCAACGACAGCTTCCTGCTCTTTGATTTCCCTTTCTAGGCGATCCAAGTAAACGGCTGGGACTTGCTCTTCTTCATAGTCCAATTCTTTGAACCCATGTTCTTCCAGAAGCTCCTGAACAGCTACACGGTCTCCCGAACGATACAAGATGACATAGCCGTGTTCAGTCTCAGACGTAAAGACTTCTTCCAACTCAAGCTCAGGATGAGCTTTTAAGGAAGAACGAACAGCGTCTGTATCACTATTCGGGATTGTCCCAATCAAACCATGCACATAATGAAAGGTAGCAAGAGCAGCTGGTGTCACCTCTAACGGGCGCCATTTTTCTAAGCGTTCGATCTCTCCCTTTGCATCCGCAATCTTCTGACGAGCCTTGTCTAACACGCGCAATTGGCGTTTCAACTTGGTCAATAGAAGTTCCTCGTCTCGAATCATCCCGTGAGCCTGCAAGTCATCAAAAGACAAGCTTAAGGGTTCTTCCTTCAGAGCTTGCAGGGCCTTTTTCTCAGGCATGTAGGGCTCTAGAGTCTGAATCATTTTTTCAACTTGTTCTTGACGTTTTTGTAGCTCTACCAAGACTTGACGATTGTCCTCTGTCAAGGGTTGAGACAAGGTATTTGCCTCAAAAGCAGCCTGCCACTCTTCCTGTTCACTGAGGTCATAAATCTGGATTTTCGCCTCAGACTGCAGCGCTAGTAGGAGACTGTCCAAGTCATCTTTGGGCAAGATGAGAGACAGTTTTTGCATCTGACTAACGGCCATAGCTTGCTACCACCTTTTCTACAATGGCTTCAACTAACCCAGCTCGCTTATCGGTCATCGCTTGCTGTACTTTGGCATCATTGCGCGCAACCGTTTCTTCCAGATCTTTCGTTAAACGGACGAGTTTTTCCTGGGCGTTTTTTTCTGCCTCTGTGACCAATTGCTTGGTTTCCTCATCGTAATGCTGTGCCACTGTTGCAAGGCGATCGCGTGAATCCGTTCGGATTTGTTCGACTTGAGCTTCATAGCCTACGATCACGCCTTGAGCAGCTTGCTCGATCTCTTGCATCATCTCGAGTGTTGCATTCGACATCGTCACACCTCCTTATTCAACCATTATTCTTCGAACAACAGTACAATTATCTTAAATTATACCACAATTCATATCGTTTGTTCAGGCCCAACCGGGAATTTTCAGAAAATTGTGGACAACCAATAAGACCTTAGTTTCAAGTTTGGTAGCGTTCTCTTTTTTCTCATATCCTGTTCCTAGTTTCAGTATTTCTTGATTTCTTTTACTTGAATAAAGCGGTTACCCATGTTATAATGTGTAATATATTATAGGAGTATCCTGTTATTTCATCTCGTGAGAAAGGAGGATTGCTGTGAAACAAGATCAAGATTTACGCGCTATTATCGCCAGCCATGAAGCTGAGTTAACGGATATGGAACGCGACATTGCCCAATATTTTTTATCGTCAGAAGCACGACAGCACTCCCTGTCCTCTTCTCGTGTAACGGAGTTACTCCACGTCTCAAAGGCAGCTTTAACACGTTTCTCTCAAAAATGTGGCTTTTCCGGCTATCGGGAGTTTGTCTATCACTTTAATGAGGAAACAAAGAATCAAAAACAAGTGCAAGAACATGACGAACTCACTCTCAGCGTCTTGCAACGCTACCACCATATCAGCAACGTCACTGAAAGTCTGGTAAAAGATTCCCAATTGGATCGAGTAGCTGAGCTGATCAATCAAGCGGACCGAGTCTATTTCTTCGGGATTGGTAGTTCTGGTTTAGTCGCTCGAGAAATGAAATTGCGCTTTATGCGACTAGGCGTTGTTTGTGAAGCTCTGACTGATCAAGACGGCTTTGCTTGGACGACCAGTATTCTCGATTCCTCTTGTTTAGTCATCGGCTTCTCATTGTCAGGAGGCACAAACTCCATTACAGACAGTCTTCTGAATGCGAAAGAAAAAGGGGCTAAAACGGTTCTTGTGACCGCTAACCCCGCTGCCATCCATCAAGGATTCACAGAAGTGTTACCAGCCGCACCCCTTCCTAGTAGTACCTATATTGATCGTATCTCTGCGATTTTACCACTCCTCATCGTGGTCGATTTAATCTATGCCCATTTCCTTAATAAAAGCCGAGAACAAAAGGAAATTGTCTTTAATAGCTACTGGGAAAACAAAAAGCTTTCTAGTCAACGTTCTAGAAAATCATAATATAGTCTCCCTATTTAAAAAGCATGAAAGATAAGGTTTTCTTCGTCTTTCATGCTTTTTGTGATGAAGCAAAAACAAGTCGTCAGTGCGACTTGTTTTATGTTCCATGTTTTTGTCTAAAGTGGTAGTAGGCCCCCAACATACCCGCGGCATTTTGATGGTGAGCAAATTCTAAACGGATCTTATCTGCTAGGCTAGGAACCAGTTCCGCACACAGAGCTTGATAGATTTTAGGTTTCAGGATCGCTTCCTGAGCCATAATTCCCCCTCCAAGAACGATGACTTCCGGATTGACCACATAAACGATATTAGCCAATCCTTTTCCAAGATAGGTCACCATCCGATCAATTCCAGCCATACAGATTTTATCTCCTTCAGTTGCCTGCTTGAAGATCCGGCGACCATTCCACTGTTCCGCAGGGTCACCATGATGTTCTGCCACATACTCGACTAAAGCTGTCGTTGAAGCCAGGTCCTGAAAGGCACCGTCTGGCAAATGAAGATAGCCAACCTCACAGGCTGAATTGCTAAAGCCATGAAAAACCTGACCATCCAGCAAGAGACAACCACCGATCCCTGTTCCAATCGTCAAGCAAACAGCATTGTTCGAGCCTTTTGCATGACCTGTTGTAACTTCTGCAAGACCAGCACAGTTAACATCATTTTCAATCTCGCAAGGGATCTGAAAGGCCTCCTCAATTTCCTTTTTGAACTGAGTTCCAGCATAATTAGGAATTTGTGGTCCGGCATAAAAGATTTCTCCCTTATCCGGATCGACCATCCCTGCTGAGGAAATCGCGACCCCTGCTAAGGTATGCTTCTTCAAATAACGGGCTACTATTTCCTTTGTTGTTTTAAGTATATGAGGTCCTCCTTTTTGGGCCTCTGTTGGCATTTCATGGGTCTCTAAGAGTTGCCCGTTTGCATCGGCTAGACCATACTTGATACTGGTCCCTCCGATATCAATTACAACATATGGATTCATCTAGACCTCCTTTGATTAAAGGAATCTGGCTTTTATGTCCTGAATGAGTTGAGCAGCACGTTGAATCACTTCTTGATCCGCTTCTACTACTGGCGTCAAAGGGGAGCGAACAGATCCCAAGTCCAAACCTTCATTAATGCGCAAAACCGCTTTGATGACCGCATACATATTACCATGAGCAGATGTCAAGACTCCAATAATATCATTGATGGCAAACTGCAAGGCACGCGCAGTCTCCAAGTCTTTCTCAGCAATCAGCTGATTGAGCTTCAAGAAAAGTTCTGGCATCGCACCATAGGTGCCACCGATCCCAGCATGCGCTCCCATGAGACGGCCACCTAAGAATTGTTCATCCGGACCATTAAAGACGATGTGGTCGTCGCCTCCTAAAGAAGCAAAGGTTTGAATGTCCTGAACAGGCATCGAAGAATTCTTGACCCCAATCACCCGTGGGTTTTTCAACATTTCCTTGTAAAGGCTCGGTGTCAAAGCGACCCCTGCCAATTGCGGGATATTGTAGATGACAAAGTCTGTATTGGGTGCGGCTGCACTGATTTCATTCCAGTAGTGGGCCACACTGTATTCTGGCAAGCGGAAATAGATCGGTGGAATGGCCGCAATGGCATCCACTCCTAGTTCTTCCGCATGTCGTGCCAATTCCACGCTATCCTTGGTGTTGTTGCAGGCTACGTGAGCAATGATGGTCAATTTCCCTTTAGCCACTGCCATCACTTCTTCCAAGATCAGCTTGCGATCGGCCACGCTCTGGTAAATGCATTCGCCAGAGGATCCGTTGACATACAAGCCCTGCACACCTTTCGCGATAAAATATTCTACCAGCGCACGTACCCGCTCCGGGCTAATTTCTCCTTGGTCATCATAGCAGGCGTAAAAAGCGGGGATGACTCCTTCATATTTTTTTAAATCTGACATTTTTTCTCCTTTTGTCGTATCAGTAATGTTATTAACCCATGATCTCTGATAATTTAACTTTTCGGTCATCATTAATGGAACGAGTACAAGCATCAGCAGATGCAATTGCTTCTAACGCCGCTTCTCCGGTTAATAGTTTTTCAAATTCTTTTGATACAGGAGCACCATTCATTATGTCATGAAGATATTTCATTTCTTTATCTATCACAGATGAAAGCCACAATGGAGTTCGTTTCCCTGGTTTACCATAAGCAATGGCACCATCCATCTCAGTGCTATGATAAATTCTTGTACGGTCATCATCCTCTTCCTGAGATTCATGAATTAAGAAATAAGTTTCTTTTCCGTCTACTTTGAGAGTACCTTTACAATTAAATAGGTCTAATTTTATAGCACCCTTTGTTCCCTGGATCAAGACATAGTGTTCTCCCCAACGATAGGCTGAGCCCCATTCAAGCAAGGCAAATCGCTTACCAGGGAATTCCATATTGACAAAAATCATGTCATCTTCATCACCAAAGTTTTCTCCTTGGTGAGCTACATTTCCACCTGTCATCGTAACTGTTTCAGGAATACCTCCCATTAAAAATTGAACACAATCCAACTCATGGATATGGTGGTAAAGATGGCCTCCTGATTTTTCACGAATTTTTTTCCATGAAATTGATGGTTGTTGTTCTTCCCAGCCATTTCTAGCTGTATGACAGTATAAAACGTCCCCAATAACCCCTTGATTGATCAATTCTTTAGCATGATGGACACCATTAAAGAAATTCATAATATGACCAGCCATGAAAATCACACCATTTTCTTTACATGTTTCTACCATCTCTTTACAATCTTCGTATGATAAAGCAATCGGTTTTTCACAGAATACATTTTTTCCATTCTGAGCAGCTTTAATAACAGGTTCTTTATGCAGATTATTAGGAGAGGCAACGATCACACAGTCTACATCATCACTTTGAACCAATTCATCTAGTGACGAAGCCACTCTTGCTCCTAATTCTTCTGCTACAGCTTCTGCATTTTCCGGATCATACACCACTGTAATTACTGCACCATCATTTTTTTTCATATATCTTGCTAATTCAGCACCAAAGTATCCTGTGCCGACAACACCATAATTTACAACCATTGTTTTTCTCCTATTTCTATTTTTACTATTTTACGGATCCTTCAGAAAGACCACTTGCGATTTTATTTTGGATAATTGAGAAGAAGATAATTGAAGGCAATACCACAATTACGGATGCCGCCATCATATCTCCCCAATCCAGTATTTCCGAGCCATTTAATGAACGCAAAGCCACCGCAACAGTCATCTTACTTGTATCGTTGATCAAAATCAATGCATAAAGAAATTCATTCCAGGCATTGATAAAGGTATAGATCGCTGTAGCAACAATCCCTGGCGCTACAATTGGTAATACCACTTTATAGAAGGTAACAAATTTATTCGCACCATCTATTTTTGCTGCTTCCTCAATTCCAATTGGAACTGTTTGGAAGAACCCTACTAATAACCACACCGCATAAGGAACACTAAATGAAAGATAAACAATCATTAAACCAATTAAACTATTGGTCAATCCAACTTTTGCAATTGCAATTGAATAAGGAATTGCCAATAAAATCGGAGGGAAGATATAGGTAATCACAAGCAACCGGGACATGATAGCCCCTAATTTTGGAAAGAATCGAACGATACCATAAGCAGCCATTGCAGAAATGATAATAGCGATGACAGTTGTCGTTAATGCGATTAACAGGCTATTTTTTATATTATTTATAAAATGTAGATCATTAATAACATGCGTAAAATAATCTAGAGTAAACTGTTTGGGCCAAAATCTTGTTGGAAATTGGGTTAATTCACCTTTTCCTTTTACAGAAGAAAGAAGAATCCAAACTAAAGGAAAAATTGCAATAATAGTCGAAATAACTAAAACAACATGGGATCCAATATCAAGGAGTACATTTGTTCTTCTCTTCATCATTTTCTACCCTCCTTCTCCCATTTACTAATTACTCCAAAGTAAATGAAACATATTGCCAATAAGAAAATAAATAACAAAACTGTTACTGCTGAGGCACGCCCAAGGAGTTTTGTTCCCCAACCGAGATTATATGCAAATATTGGCAATGTTGTTGTCGCGTTTGAAGGGCCACCACCTGTAATAAGATAAATAATATCAAAGTTATTAAAAATCCATACTGTTCTAAGTACAACAAGTAATCCTACTACCACTTTAATATGAGGTAAAATTACAAATCTAAAAACTTGCCAACTGGAAGCTCCATCAATCCTAGCAGCTTCAAACTGTTCCTCCGGAACCGTTTGTAAGGCAGATAGAACATTGACCATGATCATAGGGGCACCAAACCAAATATTAATAAACACTAAACAGATGAAAGCCCACGTACTTTCTGTCAAAAATCCAGGGACGTGATTCATCAGTCCTAATTTCACAATCAAGTTAGGTAGATAACCATATACTCCATTTAAGATCCATTGCCAAGAAAAGGCGATGACAATAGTTGGAAATGCCCAAGGAACAATCAACAATGTTCTATATAACTTCTTAAAGCGTCTTACTCTATGCAAGGCCAGTGCTAACACAAAACCAACAAGCACTTGTCCCAAAAGAGAAAAGACTGTCCACTTAAGGGAATTAAAGAAGGCATTGTAGAAATTAGGGTCCGATAAAACTGCTTTATAGTTTGCCAATCCTACAAATTTATACCTTGGCATGATCAAATGTTTGTTTGTAAAGCTAAAATAGATGCTGGAGAAAAATGGATAAACAAATAATAGTCCAACAATGATAATAGCAGGTAATACAAACACCCATCGAGTCAAATTTCTATTTTTGACCATATGCTTATTCCTCTCTAAAAACAGAGGCCACATAATTGTAGCCTCTGCTATCATTATTTAACATCAACTGCTACAGTTTCAAATAAATCATTCAATTGTTTTTCTGCATCCTTAGCAGCCTCCATTGGATCTTTACCATTTGTAATAATATCTTGGAACATTTGTTCAATGATATGTTGGTTTGTTAACATTCCAGCTTGAACACTTGGACCATTTTCATATCCAATAGCTGTACCTTTTTCTGCTGCTTTTGTAATAACTTCTTCTGCATGTTGGAATTTCTTACGGATGTCATTATCTTTATAGGCTGGATCATCGCTAATTCCTTTGATGGCAGGCAACATTCCAACAGGAGTTGAATCCAAGAAACGAATGTAGTCTTTCTTTTCATACAAAGATTCTAAGAATGCCTTCGCTACTTCTGGATGTTTTGAATTCTTCCAAACTACCAATGGAATATTAGAAGTTTCAATACCATAATCTTTATCTGATTCTTTTACTTTTGGAATCGGATAAGCATCAATCGCATCAATTAGTTGAGGACTATTTGCTTGGATACCACCAATATGGAATCCTGAGTTAAAGTCAAAGGCTGTCTTTCCTTGATAGAACAAAGTAGCTTGTTGCAAGACATTAAAGTTCAATGAATCTTTAGGAGAAAATTCCTTGTACATTTTCACCCAATATTTAATTCCATCTTGAGCCAATTTGCTTGTCAAGTTAGCTTTCAAATCTTTTGTCAACAGACTTCCACCACCGCTTCGTACGTAGAAATTCAAGAAGCGTGTCCCCATCAAATCATTTGTCCCAAAAGGAACAGACAATCCATAAACTCCATTTTCTTTTAATTTTTTAGAAGCTTCATACAACTGGTCCCATGTTTTTGGAACTTCAATATTATATTGTTTCAATAAATCAGTGCGAACCCACATGACCTGAGCATGTGAATACAAAGGAACGGAATAAAAATTGCCATCAACCTTCGCTTCATCTAATGCTGTTTTATTAAATTTATCTTCTCCGATTTTCTTAACAGAATCATTCAATGGAACTAAAGCATCTGAATTGACCATTTCCATAACTTGGTTTGGTAATGCTGTACTAATATCTGGAACATTGCCATTCGCTAAACCTGTTGTCCATTTTGTATAAAAGTCATTCCACGAGAAGGTTTCAATTTTAATTTTAACTTTTGGATGCTTCTTCATGAACTCATCAGCTGATTTTTGAATACTTTCTAACCGAGGTCCCTGAGTAAATGAGTGCCACATTACAATTTCACCAGATAATTCTCCAGATTTATTACTTCCTTCTGCATCATTTTTTGAAGATGAACATGCAGTGACAAACAATGCGAATAACGCGAGAACCAAAGCGAAAAGAATTTTCTTACTATTTTTCATTGTTTTCCTCTTTCTATTTTTAATACAAAATATGTAATCAGTGCTTTGAAGCCTTAACTTCTCCGAAAAAACTAACTATATCGCTTATCTCCTCCATTTTCTATTTGACATATCTAATCAATCGCAATTTTGAATAGATACTTTCTGACTATTTCTTCCTGACCTGAATAGCCATTTGGTTGGTGAGGTTCACCAGGGAAGAAGACTGCAAAATTATGATAGCCCAAATGAAGTGGATAGAATTTCTCACAATGAACAAAGCCAATATCACTTGCTTCATCAAATGGAATAGCTTCATCTAGGATACGGGAACCGTAGCTAGAAAATTCATGTCCTTCAACTAATAAATGAAGGTCGGCATAACGGCGATGATGTTCAAAGCGATCATTTTCATCTTTGTTAAGGGTGTTTTCTTGGACAACGAGAAAGACCTTGTCACCGTCGATATCATATCTCCCTAGCTCAAAAGAATCTTTCCGGTGTTCATAGAGAAAATCAATCGCTTGATCCAGATTAGGATGAATCCCTTTGTACAATTTTATGTTTATTAAATCATCAAATATCATCTATTTCTCCTTTTACACTAGATTTATGTTGCAGAAAGTTAAGCAAATATGACTTCCTTCTTGAAATCTTCATCGTTATCCTTCACTGAAACATTCTCATTAAATGAATTCGACTACTCTCTATTCGGTCTCCTCCTCCTTCAATCTACTGTTTTGTTTTCTCATTTTAAGGCTGCGACGAAGCGCTCTGTAATCTCTTTTGGTCGGGTAATGGCACCACCTACAACGATACCGCGAACCCCGAGATCATGGATTTTCTTGGCCTGATCCGGATAGTGGATCTTGCCTTCTGCGATGACATCTACTCCTGCTTGGCAGAGACTATGGATCAGTTCAAAATCTGGACCATCAACCTTTGGACTGTAGTCTGTATAGCCCGAAAGGGTTGTTCCGACAAAGTCCACTCCCGCTTCGACAGCTGTCAATCCTTCTTCCAGAGTCGAAATATCAGCCATCAAGAGTTGGTCTGGATATTTCTCTTTGACTTGATGGATAAAGTCACTCATCGAAAGCCCATCATGACGCGGACGTTTGGTACAATCAAGCGCAATGACCGCGATATCCAAAGCTGCCAACTCATCGACTTCTTTCATGGTAGCCGTGATAAAGGGTTCTTCAGGTGGGTAATCGCGTTTGATAATCCCAATGATCGGTAACTTGGTCACTTCCTTTATTTCCTTGATATCCCGGACACTATTGGCTCGGATCCCGACAGCTCCACCCTGCTCAGCCGCTTTGACCAAGAGAGGAATGACTCCTCCTGCTTCTGTATAGAGCGGTTCATGAGGGAGGGCTTGACAAGAAACAATGATGCCGTCTTTGATTTGTTCAATCAGTTCATCTTTTGTAATCTTTGACATAACTCCTTCTCCTTTGATAATAAGGCAACTCGAGTACTTGTAAATTGATTATAATCTATTTTTAAAGCGCTTACAATATTAATCGTGCAATTGGATTATAGTTTCACATTTTAGGGGAAAATAAAAAGATCTCTGAAACTAGTTTCAGAGATCTAGGACATGGTGATTCCTTAGGCCATCTTTTGAGTCGCTTTTTCCTTTACGACAAATACAAATCCGATAGAGCCGACAACGGCTCCAAGCAAGATCCAATAGACCATATCCGATGAAGCCATTGGGCCTGCCAAGAGACCTGCTAATAAAAAGAGATCGATATACAGTCGGGTATCCCGATAAAAGGTCCAATTGAAATGGTAGCTACCTTCTGGATACTGACGCGTCGATACAGGCGGTTGAAAGACCTGCAGCAAGATCAAAATCCCAACAAAAGCAAGATAAGCTAGGCTAACTACCGAAAGCGGAGCCCGCATCGTCAACGCCACAGCCGCTAAAAGCAAGACCAAGATCCAGAAATGGAAGTCCATCCAGAATTCACGATGATAACAAAACCGTTTCATAAGATCACACCTTTCTCTTTATGTAATCGTTTTCTGTACTTCTATTATAAGACAACAAATTTATTTTGCAAGGAATCATTGGCTTTTGGGGGTTGAAAATAGGACCAGAATATCTCTGGTCCGTCTAAAAAAACTATGAACAAATATTAGTTGCCACTTCATTCACTGATATCATTTTCGATAATCACCTTGAGAGCATGGTTTTCACCCGCATGTTTAAAGACATCATAGGCTTTTTCAACTTCTGAGAGTTTGAAGTGGTGGGTGATGAGCTTAGTCGCATCGATCTTGCCTGATTTCAAGACATTGAGTAACATTTCAGTAGTATTGGCATTGACAAGACCGGTGTTGAGGGTAATGTTCTTGATCCACAAATCATCCAAATTGAAGCTAACCGGTTTTCCGTGGACACCGACATTAGCGATGTGTCCACCGACAGAGATGACGTTTTGGCAGACATCAAAGGTAGCAGGATAGCCCACACATTCCATGGAGATATCGACACCACGACCTTCGGTCACTTCATTGATAAAGGCCTTGATTTCAGCGATATCGCTGGAGCAGATGGTGTGAGTTGCCCCAAATTTCTTAGTTGCTTCAAGACGAGATTCAGACAAGTCCACCATGATAATCGTAGCTGGTGAGAAGAATTGAACGGTCAAAAGTGCTGCAAGACCGATCGGACCAGCTCCAACGATACAGACATTATCACCTGGTTTTACATGAGATGGGAGGACCCCAATTTCATAAGAGGTTGGGAGAATATCTGAGAGCATGACCAAGGCTTCGTCATCCACAGTTTCAGGCGCATGATAAAGACTTCCATCCGCATGTGGAATGTGGACATACTCTGCTTGGGTTCCGTTGATCAAGTGACCTAAAATCCAACCACCATCTTCACAGTGAGAAGGCAAACTACGTTTACAGTAGTAGCAGGTATTACAAGCTGTGACACAAGAGATGATAACCTTGTCGCCCACCTTGAAGTTATTCACTGCATCGCCGACTTCTTCTACGATCCCGATTCCTTCGTGGCCTAAAATTGTGCCTTCCTTACAAGCTGGCACATCTCCTCCTAGGATGTGAAGGTCTGTCCCACAGATGGTTGTCTTCAAGACTCGCACAATGGCATCCGTTGGATTTTTGATCACTGGCTTTGGTTGATCCAGCAGTTGCAGATTGCCTGCAGATACATAAGTTGCAGCTTTCATAAGCGACTCCTCTTTTGTTGGTTTGATAAAACCATTTTATTTTCGTTTCTTTGTGAATATTATAACATACTAAGTAAGCGCTTGCAAGAATTTATGAGCACATTTTTAAAAGTTTTTTGAGCAAACAAAAACATTCCTCTTATCTCTACCAGAGGAATGTTTCAATCACCTTGTTCTAATTGTTGACGCTGCTTATAGTACTCTTGCTGCTCGCGCTCGCGCTCTTCTTCTAAACGCTCTTCATAGCGCTTGAGTTCTGCCTCAAACTCTTCTTGCAAGGCAAATAAACGCTCCAAGCCACTTTGGGCCTCCGCACTTGGCGCTTGAAAATGAAGGGCACTCAGCCAGTCCACTAAATTTTCTGTATGTTGACGGACATCCATACGCATATCCGCATAATCCCACTCCAACTCGCTAAGCTTTTGATTGAAGCGGTAATGTCGATCTTCTAGTTGTTCTAATTCACTATTTCCTGAATGGTACATCACATACCTCCTTTAATCGGACTCAATAAAATCGGCTTCTTCACTGATTTCAGTGCTGTTTCTACCGCGTCCGCTGCTCCTCCTGTAAATCCGTCTTTCAAATCACTAACTAAGGTCGTTGTGGCAAAAGAGCGCATTTTTTCGGATTGACCGCTCAAAGTCACCTGCAAACTCATCCCTTCCAACATCATCAAGGCTTTTTGCGTTGCAATCAAACTCCGAATTGCAATCCGCTCTTGCTCCTTTTTAATCTCTCGATGGAGCTCCTCAATGCGTTCTCTATCCTCTCCCAGGATCTCTAACATCTTTTTCTCCTACTTATGAAAATCAAAGGCCACTGCTTGTCCCTTGTCCAAGTCCACCAATTGGGCTGATGCAGCCTCCAGTTGCCCTGCCAAATCTGACAGACGTGTCGAGTAGGCCTTTGCTTGAGCCAGGTTTTCCGCCTCGACCGCTTGGTCCCAGCAAGTATCCATGGAGAACTCTCCTAATAGTTGCTCCACTTCTGCATCTGTTAAAAACTGAGCCATGCTGTGGGCCATTTGTGACACCTCCGCAACCTTATGGGAAACCGTCTCCTTGGCCACTTCTAGCTGATCTTTGAGCTCGGCCTCAAAAACCGTCGCTTGCGCTGAAGCATTTTGTGCTACTGCCAGTACCAATTCCTCTCGTAATTGAATGGTCTGGGTACCAGATGCCCCTGCCAATTGCTGATGGAGGCTCGGAATACTTGGCCTTTCCTGTCCATACATGGAGACCACCGAGGCAGATGATGGCTGATTTTCTGAAGCGGACGTTGCCCGATCTCGTTGGGGCATTTCAATAATTTTCTGCGCCTGATCTTGCACTTCACCTTCTAACTCCATTTGAGATGGCCTCCTTTCTTGGATTTGTTTTTTCGTTTCCTATAACTGAAAAACTATCCTAGCCCTTCAGCTACAGGCAGATTCACACACTATAGGGTAACATAAATTAGCCCGGAATGCTATAAAAATAACACAATTTCTGAAAAAAAGTCTAATTTTTATGAAAAAATGGTTCGGAGGTCTGAAAAGCAAAAAAAGACAGGCAATTCCTCAGCTCCCTTTTTTCGATTGAAACCTGAAAAGGCCATCAAAAATCCCCCGCTCTTTTGAGCGAGGGATAGCTGATAAACATCAGTTGTTCCTTGGCGTCTTATTTACGACGTCCTGGGCGTTCCTTGTAACCATAGTAAGCATCTTCGATGATTTCTTGCATATGGTCTACCATTGGAAGACGTGGGTTAGCTGGTGAACATTGATCTTCGTAAGCAAGGAAGGCCAATTCACGAGAATGTTTCTTCCATTCTTTTTCATCGATGCCTTGTGCTTTGAAGTTCATTTCGATACCACAGCGTTCACCAAGTTCGTACACAGCTTTTGCGTAAGCTTCAACGGCTTCTTCTGGTGTAGAGCATGGAAGTCCTAGCATACGAGCGATATCTTGGTATTTTTCATCTGCACGGTAGTAGTTGTACTTAGGCCATGTAGCTGTCTTGGCTGGGCGTGTACCGTTGTAGCGGATAACGTACGGAAGCAAGATCGCATTGGTCCGTCCGTGGATGGTATGGAACTGTGCACCGATCTTGTGGGCCATTGAGTGAGAAATACCGAGGAAGGCATTGGCGAAGGCCATACCTGCGATAGTTGACGCATTGTGCATCTTTTCGCGTGAATGGAAGTCCGCATTCTTCACTGAGCTTTCCAAGTTTTCAAAGACAAGTTTAATAGCTTGAAGTGCAAGACCATCTGTGAAGTCGCTAGCCATTTGTGATACGTAAGCTTCTGTCGCGTGCGTCAAGACGTCCATACCAGTGTCTGCTGCAACAGATCCAGGAACTGTCAATACCAAGGCAGGGTCTACGATGGCTACTGTTGGAGTCAATGAGTAGTCTGCGATTGGGTATTTACGGTTGTTTGCTTTATCAGAGATAACGGCAAATGGAGTTACTTCAGATCCTGTACCAGATGTTGTTGGGATGGCGATGAATTTCGTCTTCTTACCAAGCAATGGGAACTTGAAGGCACGTTTACGGATATCCATGAATTTTTGAACCAAGTCACGGAAGTCCACTTCTGGTTGTTCGTAGAAGAGCCACATAACTTTGGCCGCATCCATTGGTGATCCACCACCAAGAGCAATGATCGTATCTGGTTTGAAGGCACGCATGATCTCTGTACCACGTTCAACAGTTGTGATATCTGGATCTGGTTCTACGTCTGCAAAGATTTGGTAAACCACCTTGTTGCGACGAAGGTCAAGCTGTTCGATGATGCGATCAAGGAAACCAAGCTCTACCATAGCGTGGTCTGTAACGATCATGACACGTTCAACGTCACGACATTTTTGTAGGTATTCAATTGAATCACGTTCAAAGTATGTTTTTGAAGGTAGTTTCATCCATTGCATGTTATTTCTCCGGCGTCCGACTTTTTTGATATTCAAGAGGTTGATGGCACTAACATTGTCCCCAACAGAGTTGCGTCCGTAAGAACCACATCCAAGTGTTAGTGATGGCAAGAAGGCATTGTAAACATCCCCGATACCACCGAAAGTCGAAGGAGAGTTGCAGATAACACGAATAGCTTTAACTGCTTTACCAAATTCTTTTGTCAATTCTTCGTCTGCTGTATGGATCGCAGCTGAGTGTCCAAGACCGTTGAATTCAACCATTTGGCGTGCTTTGTTAATTCCGTCTTCACGGCTTTCAGATTTCAAGACAGCGATGACTGGTGACAATTTTTCACGAGTCAACGGTTCTTTTTCACCAACTTCTTTACATTCTGCAGCAAGGATATTGGTTCCTTCTGGGACTGAGAAGCCAGCTTGTTCAGCGATCCATGCTGCTGGTTTCCCAACGATGTCCGCATTCAACTTCGCACCCGCACAGTTTTTGCTGTTAGCTTTCACACCGAAGCAGAACTCTTCAAGAAGGGCTTTTTCTTTTTTGTTGACAAAGTAAGTATGGTAAGATTTGAATTCTTCAACAAACTCATCGTAGATTTCTTTATCGATGATAACCGCTTGTTCAGACGCACAGACCATACCGTTGTCAAATGACTTAGACATGACGATATCGTGGGCTGCTTGGCGGATGTTGGCTGATTTTTCAACGTAAGCAGGTACGTTTCCGGCACCAACCCCAAGAGCTGGTTTTCCACAAGAATAAGCGGCTTTCACCATGGCGTTCCCACCGGTCGCGAGGATCGTAGCAACTCCCTCGTGGTTCATCAGGGCACTCGTTGCTTCCATAGAAGGTTGGGTAATCCATTGCACACAGTTCTCAGGTGCTCCAGCTGCAATTGCTGCATCGCGTACGATTTGTGCTGCATGAGCAGATGATTCTTGAGCAGATGGGTGGAAGGCAAAGACGATAGGGTTCCGTGTCTTCAATGAAATCAAGGCTTTAAAGATTGCTGTTGAAGTTGGGTTTGTTGTAGGAGTGATCCCGCAGACAACTCCGACTGGCTCAGCAATAAGAGTCAAACCAGTGACGTCATCTTCTGAAATGACACCAACTGTCTTGGTGTGACGCATGTTGTTTACAACGTGCTCACAAGCGAACAAGTTTTTAGTCGCCTTGTCTTCAAAGACTCCACGACCAGTTTCTTCATAGGCATGAAGAGCAAGCTCACCGTGTGCGTCAAGAGCCGCTACAGATGCTTTTGCAACAATGTAATCTACTTGCTCCTGATCCAATTTGCGCATTTCTTCAAGCGCTACGAGCGCTTTTTGCACCAACTCGTCTACGTGTTTTTCAGCAGCGAGTTTCTTTTCTTCAGGTGAGAGAGTTTTTTTATCAGCCATTTGATGCTTTCCTCCAATGTTTGAAACCCTTATCCTTTTCCGGAACTTTTTCTTGTTTTCAGAAACTTTCAAGAATAGTGTAAGAAATTTCGATTTGTTAATTATTTCACAATATAATTGTACTCTATTTTGAGATTTTTGTAAACACTTCCAAGCAACTTTCACAAAGATTTTTTTGAAGTTTGTGAAAATTTTATCAATCCTATTGCTGTGAAAGTAATCATCTAGCAAAATTGTGAAAAAATAATTAAAAAATTTTTTTCTTCACAAAGTGATATTTTCAATTGATTTATGTAAGCGTTTTCTTAATCTTACTAAAAAAAGCAGCTTTTTACAAGTAAAAAGTTGCTTTTTGTTTTATTTTGTTAGGATTTGTTTTGTTTCAGTTTCAGAGAAGCATTTTTACTTCTTGACCGGACCCTTTTCGGCCTTATCAAGGGCTTCTTTGACTGTTTGAGCATAGAGTTCCCCACCATTGGTTTCCATATTGAAGTGAACAGAGTCTGTTCCCACCCAAATGTTTGGATTTTCAATTGCTACTTGGTACCAGTCCGCAATGGTGATAAAGTCGTATTTCTTTGCTAGTTCCAACTCATAAAGACGGGTTTGAACCGATTCACTGGACTGATCGTTGGCATAGCGACCATCATATGGTGTCACAAGGATCAGGCGACGGCCTTTTGGAAGTTTCTCAACATACTGATCCAGCAATTCTTTGTAGTTGCTTACAGTATTGGTTCCTAGGGCAATGACCACATTTTTTAGGAGAACTTTATTGGAGATGTCAGTCTCAAAGACCTTCATTCCATTTTCCAACTGACGACTCACCACTGCATCAATCTGGATGCCAGGGATGGCTTTAGTCAGGTAGTCCTGCGCTCGCAAGTTAACCGAATCACCGATCATGGTCACACCATTTGAGACGTTATAGTCTGTTGCAGTCGCATTGTCCACCTGTGTCCGTGTGACCTGCATTTTGCTGTCTGCTTGATTGAGCCCACTCACTACCAAACTCTCATCAAAAGCTCCGACGGTTGGTGCAAAGGCAGAGATTCCGATCATCAAGAGTGCCAGTGGAATCATGAGGTAAAAGATAGGCTTGGTCAAAAAACTCAGATCCATCTTCATACCAAAGACACGAGGCTCCTTGCCTGCAATGGTTGGCTCTAAAATATAGAAGGAAAGAGCCGTTAGAATCAAGGAAACGATCGTCGTCACAAGGGCTGCCATCATATTTCCCAAGTGTTGAGAAAAGATGATAAAGAAAGGCCAGTGGAAAAGATAGACACCATAACTGGTATCTGCCAAGAAATTGAGGATGGCTGGTTCCTTTTTATCTGGTGTCTTTTCATGGAGAATACGGGCCGACAGAATCATGGCACAAGCTGCGATTGTCGCTGCTAAAAAGCCAAACAGATAAGTCCACAAGCTATCAAATGGCAAGAAAAGACTGAGCACAAACAAGAAGGCAAAGCTTCCACCCAAGACCGACAAAGTCTTTTTCATACTCCAAGACTGCACCAGCTTTGTAAAGTTCGGGCTGACATTAGCAATCCCTGTTACCGTTGCTAGGCACGATCCCGCAAAGAAGGGGAAGATGTGAGTGAAACTAGAGAAATAGATAGTGGAGAAGTTAGCTGTCAGAAAGGCGCGGATGAACATGGACAAGAAGGTAAAGAGAAAGAGCCCGCTGGATGCTAAGAAGAGCATACCTCGGTACTTTCCTACCGTCTTAGCCCGCTTAGCCAAAAACCATGCCAGAAGCGCCCATAGTACATAGTAATGCACTTCTAGGGCCAAACTCCAGGTATGAAGAAAGAGATGCGGAATGAAGTTGCTTTCGTAACTACCACCAGTTGCCATCTCAAAGAAATTGGTCACAAAACCAAAGACCGCTGCAATCTGTGTCCCAATACCAGCCACGTAGTCCCGTTGCACCATAAAGGTAAAGGGCATCACGACCAAGACCATAAAGACAAGAGGCGGTACGATCCGGTAAAAGCGCCGTTTCAAGAAAGACAAGTAGTCGATTCCTTGCTTGCGCGCAAATTCATCGATCAAGAGCGCTGTAATCAAAAATCCTGAGAAGGTGAAGAAAATATCTACCCCAATGAAGCCTCCAGGAAAGGCTTTTTGGAAGAAATGGTAAAGCAATACCAATAAGAGTCCTGTAACACGGACGAGTGAAAACCATTTAATGCGCATTTTGATAAATCCCCTGCTTGAATGTTCCTTTGTATACGACGTTGGCTTCTGTGGTTAAGGTGCCTTTGCCCTCTGGCTGACCATTGACAAACTGCCCTTCATAGGTCCAACCAGCCTTGGACTTAAACTTACCATAACCACTAAAGGAGCCATTGACGAGGTTGCCTGTATAGGTATCGCCGTTTTTAAAGGTGACGGTTCCCTTGCCATTCATCTTGCCACGGACTAGACTTCCGTCGTAACGGATCGCCCCCTTGTCCAAGGTCAAGACACCCTGACCTGGAATGGCCGAAAAGAAAACCATCAAAGCAGATAAGACAATCACTACTAATGCTGCTATTTCTAAATTTTTTCGCGTCAGATAGACCTTATAAGTCTCATAAAATTCTTTCATATTCTGTATTCTCTCACATCTCAAACTCTTAAGAAGTTGCTAGCTGATCCAACCAGGCCTTACAGCCAGTCAGAACTCTAGAATAGGTCTCCTCAAAATCACCCGTATACCATGGATCTGGCACACTTTCAGCAGCAAAAAGATGAATCTTGTGCTCTGTTCCCGCAGGAGCCATTTGCTTCAGATCTGCTACATTGTTTTCGTCCATCCCTAGGATCACATCAAAGTTGTAAAAATCCTCTTCTTTGATCTGTAAAGAAGTCTTGGCTGGATCATATGGGACCTGGTGTTGTTGAAAGATTTTCTGGGTTCCCCGATGGATGGGATTGCCATGTTCCCAACTAGAGGTGGCCCGACTTTCAACCTCATACTGATCGGTCAAGTCCTTCATGACAAACTCCGCCATGGGGCTCCGACAAATATTTCCTAAGCAGACAAAGACGATTTTTTTCATGATTCCACCTAACTCCTTGTTCGGACTGCCCAACCTAGCTGAGCACTTCGCTTTCCACTATGGAAAACCAGCATACTATTACTATTATAACAAAAATGTGACAGAAAGATGACGAAGGGGCTCTATCATTTTAAAGAAAAATCAGATTCCTTTTTCAAATCTGATTTTTTTCTCTATTTTGGAAAACGAACCTCTAATTGAGGCCATTTGGTCTGCCAATTCTTCTTTTTCATTCGCTCTGTATAAACCGCCAAGCGCTCTGGGCTGGCTAAAAAATGTGGAGTCGGCTCAACGATAAAGTCTTCTACATCCCTTGTCCCATAGGGGAGAAAGAGCTCCAACTGACCATCTTTCCTTAAGCGAACCGCAAGAGCCGTACACCGCTCGGGGTATTTGGAAACAGCATCACAGGCACTTTTGTAGGGAGCTGTCCCTGGGCTATGTTGGTGCATGTAGACTTGGTTTTTGACTTCCCAAGCGTACTGAGGATAGGTCCTCTTTAATTCTTGCTCGATCTGGAGAGTCTCCTCATAGCTGATCGTAGGATCATAAAAGACCAGATCCAGATCAGTTGTCGCATCAAACCCTGGTCTTCCAGAGAGCTGGTTCCAGATGAAATTTCGCACCGCGCCCGCTGCAAGCCAGGCATCTGCCAAGCCTAGATCTCGAATAATAGTCAAGACGTCCATCATCTCTTGATCCGCTTGGATTTGTTCTACGATTGCTTCTTCCGTCAGCATCTTCTTCTAGTCTCCATTGTAGGGATAACCCAGGTGTTCATAGGCCTTGCGAGTCGCCACGCGCCCTGTCCGGGTCCGCATGATAAAGCCTTTCTGAATTAAGTAAGGCTCATACATATCTTCTACGGTCTCCCTCTCTTCGGCAATATTGACTGATAGAGTCCCAAGGCCGACCGGGCCACCACCGTACATTTCAATCATAGTGCGCAGGATCTTTTGATCGACATAGTCCAGTCCTTCATGGTCCACATCCAGCATGGAGAGGGCCTTGTCAGTAATGGTATCGTCAATCAAGCCATCGCCCATAATCTGAGCAAAATCGCGCACCCGTTTCAGCAACCGGTTGGCAATCCGAGGGGTCCCACGACTACGAAGAGAAAGCTCTTCGGCAGCTTCGTGGGTAATTTCCATCTCAAAGATCTCGGCGGTCCGCTCGACAATCTCTGTCAGATCATCTTGCTCGTAGTATTCCATATGCCCCGTAATTCCAAAGCGAGCGCGCAAGGGATTGGACAGCATACCCGCTCGCGTCGTCGCCCCAATCAAAGTGAAGGGAGGAAGGTCCAGATGGACACTCCGGCTAGTCTCGCCAGCACCAATCATGATATCGATGTAAAAATCTTCCATGGCGCTGTAAAGCACTTCTTCAACCGACATAGGAAGACGGTGGATCTCATCGATAAAGAGAACATCCCCCGGCTCTAGGTCATTAAGAATGGCTACCAAGTCACCAGCCTTTTCAATGACAGGACCCGAAGTCTGCTTGAGATTGACGCCCAGTTCATTGGCAATGACAAAAGCCATGGTGGTTTTCCCAAGCCCCGGAGGGCCAAAAAGAAGAACATGATCCAGCGCTTCATCCCGAAGCTTAGCTGCCTCAATAAAGATTTTTAGCTGGTCCTTGACCTTATCCTGGCCGATATATTCATGTAAATATTGCGGGCGCAGCGTCCGTTCAACAGCCTCTTCATCGCCCATGATTTCATTGTCTAAAATTCTACTCATACAGTCTATTATAGCAAAAAATGATACCTTCGGTACCACAAATAGAATGTGTTTTTTAAAGATCCTGGTTCTCACCGTCGTTCGTTAGAAAAAGTTGAACGGTTGCCCTCATCGCCAAACTTTCTTTTTCTTATACGGTCCCTTCTTCTTCATCTATCGCTTACAATTTCACTTTATAATTATTTCCTTTAATGATAAAATTAAAGCAACAACGTTTAGGAGGTAAATTTATGTTTACTAAAACAAAGAAGATCCTTTTCGGTTTCTTGGCATTCTTTGCAGTGTTCCTTATTGCGGGATGTCAGCCTTCTCCATCGCAGTCTTCTAAAACAAATAAGTCTTCTCAAACAAATAAAGCTCCTCAAACAACAAAAGCACCACAAGATCTTACAAAGGATCAACAAGGAACTTGGAAATGGACTGACCAACAAATGACCATTCAGAAAGTATTCCTAGCTTCTAATATAAAAAAACTTGCCGCCGTACTAATGCTTGATGACTTCGATAAGGTTAAGATGACGATGACCATTAAAGATAAAACCGTTGAATTAAAGTACCATTTTGATTACAGCGAACTATATGAAGATCAAGCATTTGCAACAGGAGAGAACAAAGCAAATTATGAATCGTATTTAAAAAATAAAACTGCTGAATTTAAGAATTATATTCCAAATTTGAAACATACAAAGATTACTCTTGACGAACCTAATTATGCCTATGATTACTCTCTAACTGGCGAAATCGATACGCAGAAACATACTATTACGTTCCCTGAAACACCTACATTTTTAAGTAGAATTGTTATGGGAACCACGTATAACTCGCTTGTACCCATTACTTATACTTACATCGTTGAAGGTAAGCAAATAACACTTTATGCTGAAGGTAAAGATGAACAAAGTCATTTTAGAGTAATGCGTCTTCGTTTCAACT
Organism: Streptococcus sp. 20925_1_77; assembly: GCF_041432125.1. Taxonomy (NCBI): domain Bacteria; kingdom Bacillati; phylum Bacillota; class Bacilli; order Lactobacillales; family Streptococcaceae; genus Streptococcus; species Streptococcus sp. 20925_1_77. The sequence continues at coordinate 40,482 of NZ_JAPVZB010000006.1, read as the reverse complement.
ACGTAGGAGACAATCATTAGAAGGAGTGATCAATCATGAACATTATGAAAAAAAGTTCCCTATGGATGTTTTCCCTTCTTGCTCTTCTATTTGTATCAGGATGTGGGCAAAAACAACAGAAACAACAGCAACAACAAACAACCGCTGAGACTACAACAGTTGCAGAAACTACCACAGTAGCACCGACCCCAGTCTCACTTGAAGGAGACTGGAAAGCTGTAGATTTTAGAGATACAGTGGAACGTACTTTCTTAATTTATTATGATGATGCTAATAGTCGATTAAAGGTTACTGAAGCCTTCCAAGATATCGTTCCGACTCTAAGAATTACAGAAACAGATGTAACTTATTCTTATAGTGCTGATATGAACAAGTATATTGATTTTTATGCTGAACAGAATAAAGATAAATACCCTACAAAAGAAGAAGCTACTGCCATCCTTCTAGGTGTAAGAGAAAAGAAATTTGGAAGTTTTAAACATCAAACTGGAACGTTTGATAACGATACAAAAGTGTTAACTGCAACGTTAAATGATGGGGTTTTAAACGAGAATGCAAAAACGATCGTATTCCCTGAAGTTCCAAACATCTTTGGAGTTCTACCTCTTTATATTAATTCTACAGACGTACCAATTACTTATCACTACGAATTGAATGGTGATATCCTTACAATTTATGCCGAGAAAACGTACGATGAAACTGGTGCTCATCTTGTTTATCCAATGAAATTCAAGAAAGTTTCAGATCCTAAAACTAATTAAATAACTCCCTGCCCCTTGAGATTTTCTCAAGGGGCTTTTTTGTGTGCAAATAAATTAATTTAAGAGGCCTTGAGAATCTCATCTATTGGGTACTCTGCTACATACAATTTCCCCGTTTCTCATGTTGAATAATCGGTCAAGTTACAGAACAAAATTGCGATTCGTTTGAAAGCCCTTGCAAAACGATTATGTTGCACGTATAATATAAGCGTAATACGATAATCTATTTTAAGGAGGTCTAGCGATGATTAGACGTTATAAAAAATTATTTTTAGCATTCGTTGCTCTACTCTCAGTCTTCGTACTAGCTTCTTGTTCTCAAGAACAAAGCAGCTCTAAAAATACCGCTAAAACAGAAACACCAAAAGTCGAAACGATTGATGGCGAATGGGAATTAGTCGATACTCTCGATGCTTTAACGGAATCCATCGGAGCCTATACCCTCCATGGAATCCACTTTGCACACTTGCTTGAATCTGTTAAAGACTTCAAAATGGATATGAAGATTGAAAACAATACGGCAACGATTAAATACGACTATAACATTGATAACTTTATTAAAGCTTTCTCCACTGTCACAACAGAAGCTAGAGGCAAGACTGAAGAAGAATTCAAAAAAGTCATGTATGACTCTCATGAAGGATTCGCAGGCGACTTTAAGAAATACAAAGTCAGCATGAATAAAGATACTGGCGTGTTTAGCTACGAAGCAACGGGTTCTATTGATCAAGGTGCCAAAACAATGACCTTTGATGAAGGACTTTCAGTAGCAAACTCATTCTTCTTCTCATTCGGTGAAAATCGCGTTTCGCCAAACACATATCACTACAAATTAAAAGACGACATGCTTTATGTCACGATTGACGGAAAAGCGAAGAAAGATAATCTTCCAGTTCACTATGAACTACACTTCAAACGTAAAGGAAGCACTACTCAAAAAGACCCCGTTCCAATTGAAGGAAAATGGCAAGCCATCGACTTCCGACCAGCTCTTGAACGTAGCTTAGCCTTTAAAGATTTTGACAATGATGATTCGGCTATCAAGCTTATCTATCCTGAGGCATGGAAAGATTTAAAACCAACGTTAAACATTACAGGTACATCTGTTGAATTCGACTATACTGTATCTCTAGCAGATGGTTTTGGAAGATTCTACGATTACTTAAAACAAAAAGATGCATCTAAAGTGACTCAAACGAAAGACGAATATATTAAAAATCAATTTACCAAATTATCAGTCAACCTACAGGATGGCGCTAAAGACTTGCCCAATACAACTTATGAATTTGATAGAGGTAATGCTAAAATTCATTCTGTATTGAAGAACGGTAAATTAGATACAGCAAACCAAACGATTATCTTCCCAGAAGCTATAAATATTGTGCAACTAGCAACCATGTCCATTGGACCTGTCGCTAAAGAAACTACGTATAAATACTCGATTGATGGAGATATTTTAACGTTGACGATTGAGCAACGCGATGGACAGAATAATCTAAATACGATTATTTCAGCAAAATTCAAAAAAGTGTCTGACGCCAAAACTAATTAGTCATTCCACTGCCCCTTGAGAATTTCTCAAGGAGCTTTTTTGTGTAAAAAAATAAGAGCTTACGCTCTGTTAAAATACTTCGTTACCTTTGATTCGGTTAGGAAGGAACGTAGTTTTCGCTCCGCTCAAGCTGCGTCTACGTACCTAAGCTCACTAACGTTTGCTAAGGTACGTAGAAAAAGCCACCGGTTTTGGTGGCTCTTATAGGGAGATTATTATGAAAAAGTTTTAGGAGTTTTATCATTCAAAGTTAGGAGGTCTTTGATGATGGTATTAGTATACGATAGGAAGCTTAAACTTTCCTTATAGTTTTTCTAATTTTTTTTTGAGAAAAAGAGGAGGTCTCAAGCAAGGATTTCACATCCTTGTTTGGCCACTCCCCTTTCCTCCTTATTTCTTAGCGATGGCATGGTAGCTAGTCTTACTGGTAAAGACTTGACCTGCTCTCAAAATGACTTTTTCAGCTTGGTCGCTGTGAATGGCATCTGGTACTGTTTGAAATTCTAGCGCCAAGCCATTGTGCTGAACCATTGGTTGGCCTTGCAGACGAACGGTTTCATCTACAAAATTGGCTGAATAAACTACCAAGGCGGGAGCTTCTGACTTGAAGGTCAAAAAGCGTCCAGACGGCTGATGGTAAAGAAAGCCAGCATTTTCATGCCCTTCTGGAAGAGCAAATGGATGGTCCAAGCCTTCTACCAGACAGATTTGCGGATCAGCATCCTTAAAGAGATCCTCTAAGAGCATAGCTTGGTAGAGATGCTGAACGATTGGACTTTCTCTATCCACGGTCTGAAGAGGGACGCCATCTGGGTGGATAGGGTAAAGTCCTTGATGATTGATCTGAAAGACATGGTCATGAATCGACTGAGTGAAGTTGCCTGATAGGTTGAAATAGCTGTGGTTAGTCGGGTTGACCAAGGTGTCTTGATCCGTTTCTACCCGATAAGCAATCTCGAGTTCACCATCTTCCGTTAAACCATAGGTCACCCAGATCTTGAGATTTCCAGGGAAACCGCCTGTCCCATCCGCCCGTTCTGTATAGAGAGTGATTCCTTGATCCGTTACCGACTCCACGCTAAACAAGGCGCTGTCCCAACCAGTCGGTCCACTGTGGTTGCAGTTGGCACCGTTATTGGCTTCCAAGCGATAGGTTTGACCATTAAGCTCAAAGCCGGCCCCTGCAATCCGGCCTGCTACTGGGCCAATACTAGCCCCGTATTTAGGGCTGTTGCCTACATAGTCCTCAAAGCGATCAAAGCCTAGGATAATATTAGCAAACCGGTCTTCTTTATCAGGTGTCACATATTCTAAAATCGTCGCCCCATAGGTCATGACAGACAATTGGTAGCCTTTGTCATTTTCGAAGCGATAAGCACGAACTTCCTGATTCTGCCATTCCCCAAACACGCTTTCTTGATACTGTTTCACAAATCTTCTCCTCTCACTGTTTTTCTCCATTATATCAGTTTCATAAGATGAAACACTCCACTTTTTATAGAAAATTAATGGCTATTCTTTATCAAATGGATGAATAATCACCCCTTGAACAACTCGATTGACGGTACCAGTCGGTGAAGGTGTGTCTGGGCGATTTTGAACCTTGAGCGAAGTCAAGAGAGAAATCAACTGACCGTAGATAATGTATGGGAAGGCACGGTAGATATCTAGAGAGTCTGCTGATGCTTCCACCAACACTTCTCGTACATGCTCAATGCCTGCAGCTTGATCGGACAAGAGAACGACCTGACGGGCAATCTGATCCCCAGCCACTTCTCCAACCAAATCCAAATCGTATTGGCGCGTATAAGGATCAATGGAGACAAAGACCAAGACCAGAGTCTGCTCATTGATGAGGGATTTCGGTCCATGACGGAAGCCGACAGGACTCTCGTACATGGTCGCGATTTTACCTGCAGTCAATTCCAAAATCTTGAGCTGGGCTTCATGAGCTAGCCCAAAGAAAGGCCCCGCTCCTAGATAGATGACGCGCTCAAAGTCTAGATCGACAACTTCCTTGACCTCGCGATCTTTCTCCAAGATCTGCTCTGACAGATGAATCAATTCTTCTACCCGTTTTTCTTTGGTTTTTTCCTCACTTGGATCAAAGACCAAGAGGGCTGTCAGGAGCATAGAGGTAAAGCTCGAAGTCATGGCAAAGCCAGCATCATTGGTTTCTTTAGGTTGGAGAAGCAAAAGGTTGCGCTCATCTCCGTGGGCCTGCTGGGCCAGCTTCCCTTCTTCCGCACAAGTAATGGTGATCTGATAGAGTTCATCGACCAAGTCTTGAGCCAACTCAACTGTCGCAACACTTTCAGGCGAGTTGCCACTTCGTGCAAAGGAAACTAAGACCGTCGGCACTTCTTTTTTGAAATAGGTTTGTGGATGCGCCACGATATCGGTCGTCGCAATGGATTGGAAATTCCAATGCCGTTCATCGTGCACTTCCTGCAAATACGGAACCAAGGTGTCCCCCACATAGGCTGAGGTCCCAGCCCCTGTCAAGATGACCTTGATGTAGGCATGCTCTTGGCCAATTTTTTCTAAGAAAGCTTTTATTTCCGCTTGTCTTTCTTGGTACAAGCGAGCCGTTTCCTTCCAAACACTTGGTTGTTGGTAGATCTCACGTGTTGTGATCTCTGCTCCTAGCTCCTGCAAGTCTTCTTTTGTATAGTCTAACATAGAACCTGTTGTTCCTTTCTACAATCTAACATTGATAAATGGGAAAGGAGCCTGAGATGATTCTCCCAGACTCCCTACCAACCTACTCATCTTCATCATCATCAAGATTTGACAAGAGGTCATTGACCTTGACAATACTTTCTTTTGCACGTTCAGGGTAGTCCCCTTCGCTACCAGTCAGACTGCTATTGATAAATTCGATAACCATCGGAAGATTCATCCCTGCGTATAAGTCAATCGCACGTCCTTCAAGGATCAAGCGGCTCACAGTGTTGCAAGGAGTCCCTCCTAATAGATCTGCAAATACAATATAGTCTTCTAGGCCTTGAACTGTTGCTTCAAATTTAGCAGTAAAGTCTTCTGGCCCTTCTTCTGGTAAGAGTGCAACTGTATGGATGGATTCTTGTGGTCCCATAATCATTTCTGTACTGGCTTTAAGCTCTTCACAAAAGTGACCATGGCTGACCAATACTAACTGTTTTGCCATACCTTACTCCATTATGCCATTCCAAAGAAGAAGTGGCCAAATGCTGAGAATGCGATTGCTGCAAGGATGATGAGCAAGATAGCTTTTGTAGAGTTCATACCCTTACGTCCAAGCAACCAGTAGATTACACCTGTGATGATAGCTGGTACCAAACGTGGGAAGATAAGGTTGAGCATATCTTGAATTTCAATCGCTTTGTCCCCAATGTGTGGAGTCCAAGAAACTTCAACACCAATCATGCTGGCAATCAAGGCACCAACCATGAAGATACCCAGAACGGCAGCTGCATCGATCAAAGCTGTCAAGGTACTTTGCATGTTGTTGATGAGGTTAACCCCTTCTTTATAGGCAAATTCCAATTGTTTCCAACGGAAAATGTCATAAGCAACTGCCACAGCGATCCATAAGAAGATACCGGCTGGGTTTCCTGCAACAGCCAAAGTTGCTGCGATTGAACCCATAATAGCTGGTACCAATGATCCAAAGATGGAGTCCCCAAGAGGAGCGAATGGTCCCATGAGACCTGTCTTGATCCCGTTCACCGCATCTTTTGATTTGACACCATCTTTTTCTTCCAAAGCAAGGTCAAAACCAGTGATAATGGTGTGGAAGAATGGTGAAGTATTGAAGAATTGCGTATGCAATTTCATCATTTCTTTCAATTCTGGAGTGCCATCACCATACATTTTACGCAACTGAGGTAAAAGCATATAAAGGTAACCAGAAGCCTGCATCCGTTCGTAGTTCCAACCCAATTGGAAGGTGAAGAGGCTACGTTTGTTGATTTGTTTAAAATCTTCTTTTGTTAGTTTGTAATTAGAATTCGTCATCTTCAATTTCCCCGCTTTCTACATTGCTTGCTGGAGCAGCTACGACTGTACGTTGGCTGTTTTTGAAGTGTTGCACTGCAAGGAAGATACCGATAATGGCAATACCAATCATAGATACACTCTTGAAGTTGTTAACAAAAGTAATAGCTTGTTCTTTTGGAAGTTTAGCGAACACATCAGAACCAACAATGCTAGACACTGCAGCACCAAGGCTTTGAACATTGCTATAAAGCACTGTCAACATTGCTGTTAAGCCAAAACCAAGTGCAAGATAGTGAAGGTTACGACGAACAGGAAGGTAACGAAGCAAGATCGCAAATCCAAGACCTGGAAGCATTTGACCTGCGAGTTTCAGACCGTTTGCCAACCATTGTACATTAGCAAGACCTGTAACAACAGTTTCTACGAAAGAACCACCAAATGCAAGAGCCAAGAAGACTGGAAGGGCACGAGAAAGAGCCCAAGGAACAGCACCAAGAAGGTAGTTGCGTTCGATACCGTTGTAGTCAAAGCGGTCGATTGCAGCATCTACACGGTGAGCGAAGTAAGTTGTAGTCATACGACCAAGAATATCAAAGTAGGTCAACAAAGTTGCTACCGGCACAGCGATTGTAGCAATAGCAATCTCTGGATCAATCCCTTTTGCTACTGAGAAGGCAGTCGCAAGAACGGCACCAGATGTTGCGTCAATACGAGAAGCTCCACCGAAAGTACCTACACCGAGCACTGTCAATTGAAGAGAAGCTCCGATAAATAGACCTGTCTTTAAATCCCCCATGACAAGTCCTGTAATGAAACCAGCAAAGACTGGTGATCCTGCTGATGAAACAATCGTCAACTCATCACAGATTTGATAAGCTGAGTACAAAGTAAGTAGTAAAATTTGCCACCATTGTATCATGACAATTTCCTCCTAAAAATTTTCTTTTACTTTAATAACTTCATAAAGTCTTCTGCAGTGTCGTTTGGCACCATCTGAGACGTAATCTTCACACCTTTTTCGTGGATCTTGTTAAAGTCTTCCACGTCCGCGTCCACCACATTGATCGAGCGGGTAATCGCACGCGTCTCATCGGATTGAGACATATTGCCGACATTTAGTGTTTCAAGCTGAACGCCTGCTTCGATCAAACGAAGGAAACGATCTGGTTTGCGAGCTACGATAAAGAGTCGTTGGCTATCATATTTTCCAGCCAAGATATTTTCCGCAGCCTTTGCGACTGGCAAGATACTAAGCTTAACACCAGGTGGTGTCGCTAGTTTCAAGCCACTTTTTTCGATATCATTTTGAGCGACTTCATCATCGATCACCATGATACGTGAAACATTTAGTTTGGTAGTCCAAAGATTGGCTACCTGCCCGTGGATCAAACGTCCATCGATACGGCATCCTACAATAGTCATAAGTTTTCCCCCTTTACTTCTTTGAATGTAGGTTGTTGAACAAGTTGAAGTGTCTCTTGGTAACGCCCTTCTGTCTCAAAGACGATCAGGCTATTGGCTCCTTCTTTGAGGAAACCATGAGGCACATAAAGTGAAGTGGTCGGACCGACCTCCCAGAAGCGGCCAAGGTTGTGGCCGTTGACAAAGACGACCCCTTTCCCAAATCCTGTCATATCTAGATAAGTATCAAGGGTGTGGTCCAGCTGAAAATCATAGCGGTAAAATGCTGGAGCACCTGCCTGCCATTCCTTTGAAAAATCGAGCTGACTGAGATCTTGTAAATCCAGTGGGTACTGCTTCCAATGGAGGTGAAAATGCAAATCCACACAAACACCTGTGCGAATACCCTTGTGCTGGCTATCAGCCAAGAGCTTGTGCCCGTAGTTGACACGTCCCATATTCTCAAGCAAGATTTTTAAATTCGTAACCGCTTTCTTTTTTCCTTTGATAAAAAGATCTTCACCGATCTCTGTTTGGTATTGTGTTGCTACATGTTGATCATCCAGGTAAATCTGTACCCGATCCCGACCATCAATGATGCGCAATTTTTCTTCTTCCGCATCCAACTCAAGGACTGTCTCATATAGGAGATAACCTGTGGTTTGCCCCAGCTCTTCCATCTTTTCAGGATAAAGGCTGGTCTCGACCTGAGCTAAATTGTCCAGATTTCCAAAAAGACTAGTCTTGGCTGCCAATTGCAAGGTTTGTTCTGGCAAACACTCTTTGATGAGTGGTTCTTGCTGTGGGTATTCCGGATAATAGGTCGCCATCATTTTTTGAATGGCATCATACTTCTCCGTCGGATTGCCCTGCTCATTGAGCAAAGCCCCATAGTCATAGGACGTCACCTGTGGCAAGTCGAGCGTTCCCCGAGCTGAGCAACCATTCATGAAGCCGAAATTGGTTCCGCCATGAAACATATAGAGGTTGATGGAACCAAGCTCCAAGACCTCATGGACAGCTTCTGCCAACTCCTCTGGGTCCCTTTGAATCACGGGTTCCTTCCAGCGGGTAAACCAGCCATCCCAGAATTCCATACACATCAAGGGCCATTTCTTGCCGTATTCGTCAAAGAATTCTTTCATCTGACCGAAGTTATAGGCTGCTTTGGAACCGAAGTTTCCCGTCACAAAGAGGTCTTCTTCGATCAAGGTTCCTGTTCTTAGCGTTGCTCGCCATGGTCCATCTGATGTAAAGAGAGGACAGGTCACGCCTTTTTCCTTCATCAAATCCCGAATGGCACGAAGATAATCCTTATCCTCTCCATAAGAGCCGTACTCATTTTCCACCTGCATCATGAGGATTGGACCACCCTGATCCACTTGGTAGGGTGTCAACAAGCCAAGCAAGCGATCATAATAACGATCCACCGCTTCGATAAAGGCTGGGTCTGATGAGCGGATTCGCAGGTCTTCTTCTAAGAGCCAGGCTGGTAATCCACCAAATTCCCACTCTGCACAGATAAAGGGCGACGGCCTTACAATCATGTAAAGTCCTAGGGACTGGGCTGTTTGAATGAAATGCTCTAGATCCAATCGACCACTAAAATCAAACTGCCCTTTGCGGGGTTCATGCGCATTCCAAGGGACATAGGTCTCAACCGTGTTGAACCCCAATGCCTTTAGATTATACAAGGAATGATACCAGTCTGCTGGGTCAATTCGGAAATAATGGATCGCTCCGGATAAAATCTTGAAGGGTTGATCTTTTAAATAGAAAGCATCGCGAATCTCAAAAACTCCCATAAACGCCCCCCTTTCTTATATGTAACCCTTTTCATTTATTAATATAATAAATTATTTAAAAAATGTCAACACTTTTATAAAAAATATGTTAAAATAGGGTTAAATAAGAGAAATCTAAAGAGAGGTAGCACTATGGCAATTCCAAAGTACCAACACATCAAAGATGAATTGAAGCAGCAAATTATCTCCGGAAAATTTGAAAATGGAGATAAATTTTATACTGAAGCTGAACTCATTAAAATTTATGATGTCAGCTCTATCACCGTTGTCCGTGCTTTGAACGACCTCGCTGCTGATGGTTACATTGTCCGCCAGCAAGGAAAAGGAACCTTTGTTTCTCGTGCTCGAAAACACAAACTGGTTGAATTTTCAGATGTTGAGACCTTCCCAATCCAAAAGGCCAAAGTCAAAGTTCTCTCTATTAAACGTGGAAATACCTTAAGCATCCTAGACAAACTAGGCCTCAACCCAACGCAATTCTACTATAAGATCGAACGGACTCGCCAGACAGGGGATGATACTTATATCTTCCACCAAACCTATATTCCTGAACAATATATCAATCCAAACTATCCAAATTTGGAATACTACAGCTCTATCTATGATCGCTTCAAAGAAGACTACCACATTCATATGAATGACGAGCACTTCGAAGAAGTCAACGAAATCGTCTTTCCTACACCAAGCAAGATTGCTAAAGTATTGAAGATCGACGAAAATTTCCCAACAGTCAAACAAGTGAAGACGACCAAGCTAGAAGCGACTGGCCAAATCCTTGAATACTCTGAAACCTATAAACGCGGTGACTACTACAAGATCAAGTTCATCTCCTGTGACCGCGATCACTAAGAACCAAAAAGACTGAGACAGCTCGGTCTTTTTTATATGTACATTATAGCATGTTGAAAACGATTTCTAAAGACCTCTTTAAAAATATATATAATTAGTGATAGTTTAGCTATAAAAAGTTTAAAAAAGAGAGTGGGACAGAAATCGGTAATTCGTTAGAATTCGATTTCGTCGTCCCACCTCCGCATAGTTGAGTAGGGCTGTAAAAGCTGATGAAATCAGCGTAGTAGAGCCCGCTCAACCACTGCGTCTTGCAGTTAGTCTTATCAAACATCAAAGGCTGGACAGTTTTTGCCCAGCCTCTTTCGTCTATTTTTCAAATTCCCGTTTTTCTTGCACCTAGTCTCCCAAACCGATGCGTTCGAAGATCTCATCCACCCGTTTGGTATAGTAAGCTGGGTTGAAGATTTCATCGATTTCTTCTTGAGTCAGGCGTGAAGTCACTTCTGGATCTGCTTCGAGAAGTGGTTTAAAGTCTACTTGGTTGTCCCAAGAGTAAGCTGTTTTTGGTTGCACCAAGTCATAGGCTTGTTCACGAGTCATGCCTTTTTCAATCAAGGTCAACATCGCACGTTGACTAAAGATTAGACCAAAAGTTGAGTTCATGTTGCGGATCATGTTTTCTGGGAAGACCGTCAAGTTCTTAACGATATTGCCAAAACGGTTGAGCATGTAGTCAATCAAGATGGTCGTATCTGGTGTGATGATACGTTCAGCTGATGAGTGAGAGATATCACGTTCGTGCCAGAGAGCAACATTCTCATAAGCTGTCACCATGTGACCGCGGATAACACGCGCAAGACCTGTCATGTTTTCAGAACCGATAGGGTTACGTTTGTGAGGCATTGCTGAAGAACCTTTTTGACCTTTAGCAAAGAACTCTTCCACTTCACGTTGTTCAGATTTTTGCAGACCACGGATTTCAGTAGCCATACGCTCGATAGAAGTTGCGATGCTAGCAAGAACTGCAAAGTACTCAGCGTGAAGGTCACGAGGAAGGACCTGTGTAGAGATTTCTTGAGCACGGATACCCAATTTATCGCAGACGTATTTTTCAACGAATGGTGGGATGTTGGCAAAGTTACCAACCGCACCAGAAATCTTACCAGCTTCCACACCAGCAGCCGCATGCTCAAAACGCTCGATGTTGCGCTTCATTTCGCTGTACCAAGTGGCTAATTTAAGACCAAAAGTCGTCGGCTCAGCGTGCACACCGTGGGTCCGACCCATCATGATAGTGAACTTGTGCTCTTTCGCTTTGTCAGCGATGATGTTGAGGAAGTTTTCAAGGTCCTTGCGGATGATGTCGTTAGCTTGTTTGTAGAGGTAACCATAGGCCGTATCGACCACGTCAGTAGATGTCAAACCATAGTGAACCCACTTGCGCTCTTCTCCAAGCGTTTCAGAAACCGCACGTGTGAAGGCAACCACATCGTGACGAGTTTGTTGCTCAATTTCCAAAATACGGTCGATATCAAAGTCCGCTTTTTCGCGAATCAAAGTCACATCTTCCTTAGGGATTTCTCCCAACTCAGCCCATGCCTCGTCAGCTAAGATTTCCACCTCAAGCCAAGCACGGTATTTATTTTCTTCAGTCCAAATGTTCGCCATCTCCGGGCGAGAGTAACGTTCGATCATTGTTTTTATTTTCCTTTCTGTTGATGTTTTACATCAGTTAGCAACCGACTGTCGCTTTACTCAAATTCTTCTTTCCCAATCCACACAGATGGATAATGATCCAGTGTATTCAAATCCGTATCCAGTGGGACATCATAGATGGCTAAATAGTTTTCAGGATATTGAGCAGTCAGCTCTTCATACTTAGCTTTCACTTTTTCGTGATCGCTACTAGCATACAAGACTTCGACGACTGCTCCAGTCTTATCTTTTTCAACAAATGCGTTGACGATGAGTTGAATCATAAAACCTCCTAAATAGAAATTCCCTTCATATTTGCTTCCAGAATAGGCATCTTCACACCTAACTCCTGACCAGTCTGATAAACACTTTGACAGCAGTAGAAAATGTCCTGTTTGTCATTGTGCAAGGTCATGATTTTTCGGGTCAGCTCATTTTTCGCAAACATGACTTTCATGGCTTTGCCGGCTATCCAAGCGGGAATTTTGTATGGCAAGAGTTCGGCTTTGTAAAGTTTCAAATTCACACCACGCGCTTCTACAACTTTCAAGGCTTCTCGAATGGCCTTGATGGCCAATGATAATTCCGAAGAACTATTCATCAAGTTCAAAGCCAATTCTTCTGGGTTTTCCAAATTCCCTGAACGTGCAGCTGTCGAAGTAACACCCGCATTAATCGCCATGTGAATCCAAATCCACTCGACCATATCATGAGGCACTTCCCACTTCAAATCTGCAGAAGTCAGCAAAGTCGTCAGATCAGCATAGTTAGAAATATGTGCTTTTTGCTCACCTTCTAGCATTAAATGGTCGAACAAGACACCATCTAAATGGTCCTCCTGCATATGACCTCCAGCTGTTGGAAAGGCCAGAATATAGTTATAATCTCCTGCCCACTCTTGGATCTCTTTTCGAGTATCCCAGAAATTGCAGAAGAAAACAAGGGTACCTTTGATATTGTTTTTTCGCAAGGTCTCCACAGCTTCTTTTACAAGTCCATGACGCACACTGAGAAAAATAAAATCATATTCCGAATGAGCTTCTGCCACATGAACCTCATAGGTATCATGCTTGTTATCACCTTTGGAATGATAGCGACCATCTAGCAGATCAACTGACAACTCCTTCGGTGCATTGTTTTTCTTACTATCTCTCAGTACGTGTTCCACTTGATGGCCTGCTTTTTGAAAGGCGTAGGCATAAGTGGTCCCGATCACTCCGAGTCCTAGAATCGCTATTTTCACTTAAAAATCAATCCCTTTCCATCAGTAGTTGTCTGGCTTCTCTTGTTTAACAAACGCGTTGACAATAATTTGAATCATAAACTGGTCTCCATTTAGCTTTAAAGATTATCATTTTCTAAGTCTTCATGTATAGAAAATTCAAATGAAATTCTCTCAGGAAGTCTAGGCAGGCCGTAACTACTCAGATAATCCTTAACTTCCTTCTCGGAACAAGAATATTCTAAGACTAGCTGATTACCAGCTCTCTCTAAAATATGAATCCCCTCTCTATCTGCAATCTCTGGAACAATCAAATCATCCGTATAGGTCAGTGTTACGGTCGTTATTTCATCATCTAGCAATTCATCAAATTCTTCTGCCATTTCAAAAATCAATCCCTTTTCCAAACTCTTCAACCTTATCTGGTTCATCACTAAACAAAGTCACATGTCCCATTTTGCGGTTGTGCTTTGCTTCTAGTTTACCATATAAGTGGAGGTGAGCGCTTGGATTTTCTGTCACATATGTTTCAGCAGCTTCGACGTGTTGGCCGAGAACATTGAGCATGACAGCAGGCGCATGAAGGTGGATTGCTGGGAGTGGTGCTCCGAGAACACCCAAGATGTGGGTATCAAACTGAGAGAAGTCGCAGGCTTCAATTGAGTAGTGCCCTGAATTGTGTGGACGTGGGGCGATTTCATTGACAATGATGTCATCAGCTGTCGCAAACATTTCTACACAAAGCGTACCAGAGAGGTTCAGTTGTTCTGCGATTCGCACTGCCATGGCCTTGGCTTTTTCAGCTAGACTTTCTGAAATGCGAGCAGGCACAATGGTTTTTGAAAGAATGTTGTTGCGGTGGATATTTTCCTGAACGGGGAAAACCGTCACGTCCTTGCCATTTCCAGACACGATGACCGAAATTTCAAGATCAAAGTTGACGAATTCTTCCAAGACACAGTCTGCTGAGTCAGCTAGCGCATAGGCTTCTTCCAAGTCTGCTTCTGAACGAATGACCTTCTGACCATGGCCATCGTAACCACCGGTCGCTGTCTTGAGGACATAATTTTTCGACAGATCGATATCTGTCAAATCTTGGCTTGAGGTCACAACCTTGTAAGGAGCCACAGTGACTTGGGCCTTGTTGGAAAGAAAGTCCTTCTCAAAAATGCGATTTTGGGAAATGCGAAGCAGGTCTGTCCCTTGTGGGAGTTGTCCTTCTTTGATAACAGCATCCAAACCATCAGCATCCACATTTTCAAATTCATAAGTGAGAACATCACAGCGATCTGCCAACTGACGAAGGGCATCCACGTCGTCGTAAGGAGCTATGATGATTTCCGCCACACGAGAGGCTGGGCAATCAGCTGCTGGATCCAAGGCAATAACCTTGTGTCCCATGTAGATAGCTGAGATCGCCATCATCTGACCGAGTTGACCACCACCGATGATCCCAATGGTTTTAGTTGAGCTCATTTGTAGACTCCTCTGCGATTTTTCCTTGTTCTTCTGCAAAATCCGCTAACGCTGTCGCAATAGCCTGGTCCTCTACCGAAAGAAGGCGGAGGGCAAAGAGGGCCGCGTTAGTCGCACCTGCTTCACCGATCGCCATAGTTGCGACAGGCACTCCACCTGGCATCTGAACGATGGAATAAAGTGAATCTACACCGCTAAGGGCACGTGATTTGACGGGTACGCCGATAACCGGAAGGGTCGTTTTAGCTGCGACCATCCCTGGCAAGTGAGCTGCGCCACCCGCACCCGCGATGATGACCTTGATGCCACGGCTACGTGCTTCTTCGGCGTGTTTGAACATGAGGTTGGGCGTCCGATGGGCGGAAACAACTTTCTTTTCATAAGCGACACCGAAGTTATCGAGGACTTCAGCAGCTTTTTGCATGGTTGCCCAGTCAGATTTTGAGCCCATGATGATGGAAATTACTGGTTTCATTTTTAATCCTTTTTCTTTTTTTGATAATGGTCTTAGGTGGTGGGGACGGAAGCAAACCTTCGGTTTCATTCCTAAACTTTGAGTCTAAGGTCTCAAAGTTTCCCCCGACCAGAACAGATGCTGTTCCGGTCTTTTCACCACGGCGACCATTATCGGGTTTAGCGACTTCGTCGCGCTATTCTTGTACTTCTACTTTATCGCCTTGCTACCGATATCATTTCGATAGAAGAGGCCTTCTGTGTTTTGTTTGTTGAGTTCGTTGTAGATAATGTTTTGGCCGTCTTTGACGGTATCTGCTGTTGTGACGAGCATGTAGACACGTCCTCCGTTTGAAAGGAGGTCTTGACTATTTTCAGCGAATTTGGCACCAGCATAGTAAGTAATTATGTCGCCCTCTGTCTTGGCTGGAAGCTTGACACCCTTCTCATAAGCGAGTGGGTAGCCGTTTGATGCTACAACTACGCCCAGTGTCACACCCTTGTCCGTCCAAGTAATGGCCGGCTCTTTGCCATCCAAAATATCAGTAATATTTTGTGCAAAATCAGATGTCAAACGAGGCAAGATAATTTGTGTTTCAGGATCGCCAAAACGAGAGTTGAACTCGATGACTTTCGGTCCATCAGCTGTCAAGATTAGCCCCGCGTAAAGGACACCAAGATACGGACGACCTTCTTTGATCATGCCTTCAAGAACTGGCTTAACAATGGTGTCAACCGCTGTGTCAACCACGCTCTGTGGCAAGTGAGGAACTGGCGCATAGGCACCCATCCCGCCAGTGTTAGGGCCTTTGTCGCCATCGTAGGCACGTTTGTGGTCCTGTGCCGTTGGCATAATGTAGAACTTATCACCATTGACAAAGGCAAAGAGAGAGAACTCTTCCCCGTCAAGGAATTCCTCGATGACCACGCGCGCACCTGAATCACCGAATTTATTGTCTAAAAGCATCTCGTGAGCGGCTTCAACTGCTTGCTCAACTGTCTCCGCAACGACGACACCTTTCCCTAGGGCCAAGCCGTCTGCCTTGACGACGATTGGAGCTCCTTTTTCTTCGATGTAGGCCTTGGCTTCTTCGAAATCTGAAAATGTGCCATAGGCTGCTGTCGGAACGTCGTATTTGACCATGATTTCCTTAGCAAAATCCTTGGACCACTCCAGCTCAGCCGCAGCCTTGGTCGGACCAAAGGCTTTGAGACCAGCTGCATTGAAGTCATCCACAATTCCAGCTGCAAGGGCATCATCTGGACCAATAAAGGTCCAAGCAATATCGTTGACTTTTGCGAAATCAATCAGCTTAGAATGTTCGGAAATTCCGATATTGATCAAATCAAGACCGTCTAATCGCATCCCATCATTACCAGGAGCCACAAAAACCTGCTCAACGTTTGTAGACTCCAACAATTTCTTGGCAATCGCATGCTCACGACCGCCAGATCCAACAACCAAAAGTTTCATCTCGAACCTCTTTTGCGAATTATTTTATTAAATTATATCATAATCGTTCGTTTTATTCTAATGATTTCAGCAAAAGTCTCCTATTTCCAGTAGAATCCAAACATTTTTTGCTATTTTCTCCTATTTCTCATTTTTTTCCGAATAGTATAGGTGAGACCTACTAATTGACGAAAAGGAGTATTATGCAAACGATCAAAAAATTTGTATTACTGACTTGTGCGACATGGGGGATGCAAGCCTCTATTACCCATGCAGATCAAGCAACCAATGCCATCTATGCCGAAAAAGGGCAGCTGGTGATTCATCTTGGAAACGTCCCGGATAAGTATCAAAAGATCCAAGTTCCCGTCTGGTCTGACCAAAATGACCAGGATGACCTGATTTGGTATCCTGTGGAACGCAGTGACAAGGGATTTGACCTACAAGTGCCATTGACCAACCATTCTGATCAAGCCGGACTTTATCATGTCCATGTCTATGGGGTGGAGGCAAATGAGCAACTAACCGGCCTCTACCCTCTCACAACAAGCGTCCAGCAAAAAGACCTGGCTTCCTCCCAGCCCAAGATCACGATCACACCCATCTCCTCACAGGAATTGGAGATAGACCTGAAGTTATTTGAGGATGTAGAGGAGATTGTCTTCCCTATCTGGTCTGAAGAAAATGGGCAGGATGATCTGATCTGGTATCCAGCAAAGAAGGTCGCACCTGGACACTTCCAACTGCGCTTTCAAGCTCAAAAACACAAGGGAAGCGGGCTATTTCATCTCCACGTCTACCAGAAAAGCCAGAGACAACTAAAAGGGCTATTCCCCACTAGCTTTCAAGTGGAAAAGGCAAAGCCAAAGCTTACGCCACTCGCGACACACCCGGGAAATACCTATCCGATCGGTGAGTGTACCTGGGGAGTCAAAGAATTAGCCCCTTGGGCCCATAACTGGTGGGGAAACGGTGGCATGTGGGCGGCTAGTGCACGCGCTGCGGGATTCCGGACAGGAAACACCCCAGAGGTCGGTGCCATCGCCTGTTGGGACAACGGAGGTTATGGGCACGTCGCTCTTGTAACAGAGGTCGAACACGACCAAAAAATTCAGATCCAAGAGGCCAATTATAATGGCCATCGCTATATCGACAACTTCCGTGGCTGGTTCGACCCGACCAATCCCGTCTGGGGAACGGTCACCTATATCTACCCAGATTAAGGTCTTCTTAACCAGCAGAAACGGCACCCATCCATTGATGCGTGCCGTTTTTGATTAATGTCTAAAATGTCTCACACCTGTGAATACCATGGTCAAACCATGTTTATCAGCCACTTCGATTGACTCTTCTCTTGGTCACGGACTGAGCCACTTAGTTAGACCGTCTTTGAAGTCACGGATATTGTTGACTTTTATTTCATGTACTTTTCTAGACTTATTTGAATTTTCGGCATGATTTGGTGCATGACTTTAAGATTCGTATAGGCTAATGCCATCGCTACGAAAAGATATGCAATGACTGACAGCAGAGAACCCTCAGAAGGCCAATAGTGGAAAATAATCATTAAAACAATGGGCAATTCTAGAGTTACTGTGACGACCCCGGGAACGTAGCCTCTAAATTGCAGACACATGATATAATGGATCATGAAATGAGATGTATAAGCTATTACAAATGAGAAATAGAGTACGGTGTTGTGAGTCATCTGACAAAGACCAGAAATAAACAGCAAAATGACAAACTCCTCTAAAACACCTACTGCAAAGGCAGAACCCTGTGTAACAGAACCAAAGAACGGGGTCTTAAAAGTCACCAACTTGTGACGATGCCGTTTTTTCCACAAGGGCATAAAGATCATTTCTTCAAAATCGTGTAAAATAAATAAAATAGGTAGCATCCAAACATTAAAAAGAATGTTCATCTCTTCACCTCCTTAATAACAACTAACAATTGTACAATGTTCAAAACAAATAATAATTCTACATCGTGCGCAACACTTTTAGTATAAAGACAAACGATTACAAAAACAAGAGATTCAGTGAAATTGGCACAGTTTGACCAAAAGTGTGACAGGAAAGGAGAACCACCATGGAATATCAAACACGGCAATGGCTGGAAGAAGCCTTGTTCGATTTATTAGCAACTAAGAAATCCCTTCATAATATCAGCATTGCAGAACTC
This sequence comes from Streptococcus sp. 20925_1_77, assembly GCF_041432125.1. Classification (NCBI taxonomy): domain Bacteria; kingdom Bacillati; phylum Bacillota; class Bacilli; order Lactobacillales; family Streptococcaceae; genus Streptococcus; species Streptococcus sp. 20925_1_77. The sequence goes on along the minus strand of NZ_JAPVZB010000006.1, from coordinate 21,707 downwards.
AGTGAGCATGCTCAGATTGCTAGACGAACGTTTTATCGTTATTACCATTCAAAAGAGGAGGTTCTTACGAACTATTTAGACCGGTTAATCCAAGACTATTTTATCGAACTTCAAACAGAAAAACTGACTAATTTTGAGGATTTAGTAAACTTTTTCTTTCAGTATTGGAGCCAGTACACTGAGTCATTAAAAATTTTACAGGATGCAAACCTGCTAGTACTTATCTTGCAAAAGTCTTATGATAAGCTTCCTGATGCTTATAGTACTGTTATGGCTCCTTGGCACATCACAAACAGTGATCAAAAACAAATCGTATATGATAGCAGATTCATTATCGGCGGTCTCTACAATATTTTTGATGAATGGTTAAAAACAGATTACCAGACAATGCCTGTTAACGAGCTAGTCACTACAGCCTTGAATACCATAAAACGAGTGAAGGATAGTTAAGTGAAAAATGAGTTTTTCGAGATTAGTCATGATCAACTCCAACAAATCATTTTCATAATTTCTAAAACGAAAATGCTTATTATTTTAGACATACAAAAAGAGAAGACCACCTGCATCTTCTCTTTTTGTTAGCGATCAGTCATTCATGATAGTTGATAACGAGCTAATTTTTAAATAACCATTAATGTCTAAAATGTCTGACTCCTGTGAAGATCATGGCTAAACCATGTTTATCAGCCGCTTCGATTGACTCTTGGTCACGGACTGATCCACCCGGTTGGATGATTGCCTTGATACCTGCTTTGGCGATTTCTTCCACGTTATCCGCAAATGGGAAGAAGGCATCGGAAGCAAGGACGGCGCCGTCAAGACGGTCTTTAGCTTGGTCAATGGCGATACGGACAGAAGCCACACGGTTGGTTTGACCAGGGCCAACACCAAGTGTCATATGATCATTAGTCACGATGATTCCGTTTGATTTGACGTACTTGATGGCTTTCCAAGCAAACTCAAGAGCTATCGCTTCTGTCTCAGTTGGTTGGCGTTTCGTCACCACTTGCCAGTCAGCCGGACTTTCTTTCACCACGTCTTGATTTTGAACGAGGAGACCTCCAACAACACCAGTGTATTCTGCTTCTGCTTCACTGGCATCTTGAGCGTCAAACGGTAGCTCAAGAATCCGCAAGTTCTTTTTCTTGGTAGTCAAGATTTCAAGCGCTTCGTCTGTATAGCTTGGTGCAATGATGATTTCAAGGAAAACACCATGCATTTTTTGAGCTGTCGCAGCGTCCACCTCACGGTTGAGAACGACGATCCCACCAAAGATAGACACTGGGTCAGATTCATAAGCGTAGTCCCAAGCTGTTTCGATGTCATCAGCCTGACCAATTCCACATGGGTTCATGTGTTTCAAAGCCACAACTGTTGGACGATCTTTAAAGTCACGGATAATCCGAATCGCAGCATCCGCATCACGGATATTGTTGAAGGACAATTCTTTCCCGTTGAGCTGTTTAGCGGATGCAATGGAGTAATCCGTTGGCAAGGCCTTTTGGTAGAAGTCTGCGTCTTGTTGAGGGTTTTCACCGTAACGCATTGGTTGCTTAAGGTCATAAGTCAGAGTGAGTTTTTCAGGTTTGCTTTCACCCACTTGAGCTGTGAAATACTCTGCAATCAAGGCATCATAAGCCGCTGTGTGACGGAAAACCTTAGCCGCTAAACGTTGGCGAGTTTCATAGCTTGTTTCGCCATTAGCTGCCAATTCGTCAAGCACAACAGCATAGTCAGCAGGGTCTACAACAACGGTCACGCTAGCGTGGTTTTTTGCTGCTGAACGAAGCATAGATGGCCCACCGATATCGATGTTTTCCACCGCGTCAGCGTAAGTCACGTCTGGTTTGAGGATGGTTTCCTTGAATGGGTAAAGATTGACCACAACAAGGTCGATCAGTTCGATCTGATTATCCTTTGCTGCTTCCAAGTGACTATCCAAATCACGACGAGCGAGAAGACCACCGTGGATATTTGGATGGAGAGTCTTCACACGACCGTCCATCATTTCTGGGAAACCAGTCACATCGTCAATGGCAATAGTATCAACACCGGCATTGTCAAGGGCAATTTTGGTCCCACCTGTTGAGATGATATCCCAACCAAGTTTTTTGAGTTCTTGGGCAAATTCAACGATGCCCGCTTTATCTGAGACACTAATTAGTGCGCGTTTAGTCATTCTATTCCTCTTTCTTTAGATCCAAGCGCATAGCGACTTCGTTATTTTCTTCTATAAATCCTGTTTCCTGAAAACCCAAACTAGTCAGCAGGTACTTCATTTTTTCATTTCCAACTACATAATCTGCGATAATATGATTGCAAGCTTTATCCATCTGAGCCTCTTTGACCAGAACTTCCAAAGCTTTTCGTCCATAACCTTTTCCTTGGTACTGCTGGCCAATCATTATCCGCCAGATAAAGTATTCCGCTTCATCCTTGTCTATTTCCAGCAGGAGAAAGCCAACCACTTGCTCATCCCAATAGATTGCCATGGGAAACACATCACCATTCTCTCGGTAGAGCCATGCATCAGCTAAAGAACGCACATTTGGAGCTACGAAACGTGCTCGTTCATCAGCTTCAGATATTTTCAAATCCAGCACTGCCTGAAAACTGCTTTCATCTACTAATTTCAGCTCAATCATTTTTTCTCCTTTTGAATGAATAGGGTTTGAGGTGATTAAAGATTAACCTAACTCATATAAAAGGTAGTTATCAAAGTTTATGATTCCTTTGAGGTAATCTCTGTCTGATTTAGACAACTCAAATTCTGGAAAAGTCGCAATTAAACTGGATAAATAAAAATAATTCGGGTGCCTACGATAAGAAAAACCTGCTTGACCGAATCTCCCTTGACAGAAATCATAGGCAAGTTTTAATTCTTGACTTGTGACACCATCTAAAATTTTATCTAACTCTGAAAGCTGACTTTTATCAGTATTTTCTATCATAGCTTTCACTGTATTTACTAAAACAAAAAGAAAATCATTAGTATTATCCAGTAGGATTGGTCTGTTAGATAACTTATTTTTTAAATCCATATAGTATTGGTCAATATTCATTCTTTCCTCTCCACGCCTAAACGTTCCAAGACTTCTGGATACAACTTGTACTCCGTTTCGTGGATGCGGGTTTCAAAAATGTCAAGGGTATCATCTGCTAGCCGTGGCACACGGACTTGTTTGATGACCTTACCGGTATCCACACCCGAATCCACCCAGTGAATGGTCACACCAGACTGGTCAACACCTGCATTCCAAGCATCCTCAATACCATGAGCGCCTGGAAATTCTGGAAGATAAGCTGGGTGAATATTGATGATACGGCCTTCATAAGCCGCTAGCAAGGTTGGACCGACGATTTTCATATAACCCGCCAAACAGACTAGGTCAATCTCGTGCTCATCCAAGAGCTCGACAATGGCTGCTTCGTAGTCTGCCTTGCTCTCAAACTCCTTGAGTTCGAAGGCATAGGAAGGAACTCCAAGATTTTCTGCACGCTCAAGTACATAGGCATCCCGGTGATCTGCAAAGACAAACTCTACTGGAAATTGGTCCGCAATCACCTGGAAGTTTGAGCCGTTGCCAGAGGCAAATACAGCGATTTTCATATTCGATACAAAGGGACGTTTCGGCTAGCCGAACAGTTTCGTAGAAAAATAGGAAATCATTGCTGGGTGCTTGCACACAAAATGATTTCTCTTTTTTCCTAGAAAATGAGTCCCGTGTTCAGTTAGGCTTGCTAACTAAACACTCCTTTCTACAATTTCTCCGTATAAAATGGTGATATCACCATTACTTTATCACCACACTTGCGCCATCTTTCTTCACAATTCGACCGATTTCATAAACAGGTTCATCAAGAAGTTCTTTGACACGTTCCACATGTTCTGGTTTCACCGCAAGCATGAGACCAATCCCCATGTTGAAGATTTCAAACATTTCTTCATGTTTGATTTGGCCATATTTTTCAAGAGCTTTAAAAATTGGAAGGACTGGCACTTTGCTTTCGTCGATTTCAGCAGCCAAGTCATCTAAGAACATACGTGGTACATTTTCGATGAAACCACCACCTGTGATGTGGGCAATCCCGTTAACCAATTCTTCTTTGATGAGTGGCAAAGCTGCTTTGACGTAGATACGAGTTGGTTCCAAAAGAACGTCTTTCAGTTTTTTGCCTTCCAATTCTGGGAGAACTTCTTCACCTGTGTAATCTGCAAAGACACGACGAACAAGTGAGTAACCATTTGAGTGGATACCGCTTGAAGCAAGTCCAAGAATCACATCCCCTGCTGCCACTTTTGAACCGTCGATGATTTGAGATTTTTCTGCAACACCGACAGCAAACCCAGCCAAATCATAGTCGTCTTCACCATACATACCAGGCATTTCAGCCGTTTCACCACCAATGAGGGCTGCACCAGCTTGTACACAACCTTCGGCCACACCTGCAACAACTTGTTCTAGTTTGGCTGGTTCATTTTTACCAGTTGCGATATAGTCTAGGAAGTAAAGGGGCTCAGCACCTGCAGCGATGATATCGTTAACACACATGGCCACACAGTCTTGACCGATGGTATCGTGTTTGTCATACTTAATAGCCAGCATCAACTTGGTACCAACACCATCTGTACCTGAGATCAAAACAGGCTCTTTGACACCTGTTTTTGAAAGATCAAACATGCCACCGAAACCACCGAGAGCTCCCATGACACCCGCACGTTCTGTACGGGCAACGTGTTTTTTAATCCGTTCAACAACTTCATAACCCGCTTCAACATCCACACCAGACTGCGCATACGCATTTTTATTTGTCATTTGTTTCATTCCTTTTCTTCTGCACTGCTCTTAATAGAAAGAAGTATGTTCTTTCAAACTTTCCACATAGCGTTCTTCGTAGTCATACAAAGGTGTTGGATATTTTCCATCAAAGTAAGCCACACAAAGACCGCCATTCGGGGCATCTGTGTCAATTCCAATAGAATCAATCAAGCCATCGATTGACAAATACGTCAAGCTATCCGCACCAATGATTTCGCGTGTTTCCTCTACTGTATGATTGGCCGCAATCAATTCCTTACGTGTTTGAATATCAATACCGTAGAAACATGGATAAGCCAGAGCTGGACTACCGATTGCTACGTGAACCTCTGTTGCTCCTGCTTCTTTTAGCAAATTAACGATACGACGTGAGGTCGTCCCACGTACGATAGAATCATCAATCATGACAACCCGTTTGCCTTTCACGACACCGGATACAGCAGAAAGCTTCATCCGAACCCCTTGCTCCCGTAGTTCTTGTGTTGGTTGGATAAAAGTCCGTTGAGTGTATTGGTTTTTAATCAAGCCCATTTCATTTGGTAGGCCTGATTCTTCCGCAAATCCCATGGCTGCACTAAGTGAAGAGTTAGGTACACCGACCACAATATCTGCTTCATGTTTGAATTCACGTGCCAATTGAGCCCCCATACGTTTACGAGCAGTATGGACATTCACCCCTTGAATATTGGAGTCCGGACGGGCAAAGTAGATATACTCCATCGAACAAACAGCCAATTGGGTGTCCGTTGTATAGTTATCGTAAGTAATGCCATTATCATCAATGATCACGACTTCACCTGGATTCACATCGCGAATCCACTCAGCACCAACCACTTCAAAAGCACAGGTTTCAGAGGAAACTACGATTGCGCCATTGGCCATTTTCCCAATCGAAAGAGGACGGAAACCATTTGGATCCAAGGCCGCAATCAGCTTATCTTCCAGCATGAGAAGGTAAGCAAATCCACCTTTCACCGTATTCAAGGCTTCTTTCACCTTACCCATGAAGGATGGGTTGTGGCTCCGACGAATCAAGTGCGCCAAGATTTCTGAATCAGAAGTTGAGCTAAAGATCGCTCCGTTATTTTCTAACTCCCGTTTGAGAGACTTGGCATTGGTCAAATTCCCGTTGTGAGCAAGTCCAAACTGGGTATCATGAAAGCGAAAGAGGAAAGGCTGGATGTTATCCACCGAAGCTTCCCCAGCTGTCGCATAGCGAACATGTCCAATCGCTCCCGTCCCTGTCAACTTATCCAAGTTAGCAGGATTCCGAAACACTTCTGAGAGAAGACCCGTGTCACGATACCGTTTTAATTGACCCGCATCATTCGAAAGGATACCTGCCCCTTCTTGACCACGGTGTTGAAGACTGTGTAATCCGAAATAAGTCAGTTTTGCAGCATCCGGGTGTCCCCAGATCCCAAAAATACCACATTCTTCATTAAGAGATTTAACTTCGTATGTCATTTTGTATACCTTTTATTTTCCAGTAAAGTATTTAACCGCTGATGCAAAGAGATGTTGATCTTTATTTCCTGGAATATTTTGGAAGAGACCGTCTTCAAAACGTTCGGAGTGACCCATCTTCCCAATAATTTGACCGTTCTTACTTGTGATACCTTCGATAGCATTTACAGATCCGTTAGGATTATATTTAGAATCCATGCTTGGTTTCCCTTCGAAATCAACATATTGGGTAAAGATTTGACCATTGTCACGAAGCTCTGCGAATTCCTCAGCTGTCACGACAAATTTCCCTTCACCGTGTGATACTGGGATGGCATGGATGTCACCAACTTCTACTCCGGCAAGCCATGGTGAGTTGGTGTTGGCAATACGTGTTTCAACCATCTTAGCCACGTGTTGGTTGGCATCATTGTAGAAGAGGGTTGGACTGGTGCTACTTGCATCTTCAAAGTTACCGTATGGAAGAAGACCTGATTTAACAAGGGCTTGGAATCCGTTACAGATACCGATGATCAAACCACCACGTTCGATGAAGCTATCAATGGCTGCACGTACTTTTTCATTGAGCAAGATGTTAACGATAAATTTAGCTGATCCATCTGGTTCATCCGCTGCTGAGAAGCCACCTGCAAAGAAGATAATGTTAGCTTTTTCGATATTGTCAACCATAGTGTCAACAGACTTGACAATCGCCTCTTCATTAAGTGTTACAAATGGTACCAGGTTGACTTTTGCACCTTCTTTTTCAAAGGCCTTAGCGGAGTCGTACTCCGAGTTGGTACCTGGGAATACTGGAATGTAAACCACTGGTGTCTCAACTCTTTCTTTAGCTTTGATCACAGCATCTGATGCCACAGCTGGTACTTCTTCCAACTCAGTTGCCTGTGCAAATTCCGTTGGGTAAACTTCTTCCAATTTACCTTGGAAAGCACTGTCAAGTTTGTGTCCATCAAGCGTTACACCATTGACAGTAAGTGTAAAGTCAGCTACTGTTTGTCCGATCTTAGCAACACCTGCAATTTCTTCAGGCGATGTGAAGACGAATCCACCCAATTGGGCTGTCAAGCTAGTGTCAAGGTCAGCTAATTCGACGTTTGCTCCGATATGGTTTCCAAATGTTGCAAGGGCAAGAGCTTCAACCACACCACCATATTTAACAGCTGATGCAGCTGTCACTTTGTGGTCAGCTTGGATAACTTCAAATTGAGCAAAGTTCGACTTGATGAGATCAAAGTCAATTTCTTGCGCCAAAGCTTGACCAGGAATATAGTAAATATTTTCACCAGTAGCTTTGAATTCTGGAGAAAGAACCTTACGGCTATCCGCAGTTGTGACACCAAAAGCAACCAAGGTTGGTGGTACGGTTAATTCTTCAAAGGTACCAGACATCGAGTCTTTCCCACCGATAGATGGCAAACCAAGTTGAATCTGAGCTTCAATTGATCCAAGGAGAGCTGATACTGGTTGACCAAAACGCTCTGCTTGTTTATCCATACGCTCGAAGTATTCTTGGTAAGAGAAACGAGCCTTAGACCAGTTTGCACCAGCAGCAACCAAACGAGCTGTGGCTTCGATAACCGCATAAGCAGCGCCATGATATGGAGACCATTCTGCTACATAAGGGTTGAATCCTTGCGCCATAACAGAAGCAGTTGTTGTCACGCCATGTTGGACTGGCAATTTCTGTACAGAAGCTTCCGTTGGTGTGATTTGGTAGCGACCACCAAGTGGGTGATTGACTGTTGAACGACCAACCGAGCTATCAAAGATGGTTTGTAAACCTTTTTGACTGGCATGGTTCAGGTCAGCTAAGACTTCAAGAGTATCCGCTTCAAGGGTTTCAGCAGATGTTTGACGTTCTTCTGGAAGCTTGACATCCTTGTCAACCACCTTAGCATCTACAACCACACGTACACCGTTTGTATCAAGGAAACGACGTTCCAAATCAACGATGGTTTCACCATTCCAGTGCATGACAAGATTTGGTTTCTCCGTTACTGTTGCAACAACCACAGCATCAATATTTTCTTTATTACATGCTGCAACGAAGGCATCTACATCTTCTGGACGAACCACTACAGCCATCCGTTCTTGAGATTCTGAGATAGCAATTTCTGTACCGTTCAAACCTTGGTATTTCAATGGCACTTTGTCTAGATCAATTTCAAGACCATCTGCCAATTCACCGATAGCCACACAGACACCACCGGCACCAAAGTCATTTGATTTCTTGATCAGACGTGTCACTTCCCCATTACGGAAAAGACGTTGAATCTTACGTTCTTCGATGGCATTCCCTTTTTGAACCTCAGCACCAGCTGTTTCAACAGATTTAACCGTTTGAACTTTAGAAGAACCTGTCGCACCACCAACACCGTCACGTCCAGTCTTACCACCGAGCAAGATAATCACGTCATCTGCTTCAGGTTTTTCACGGACCACATTTTCCTTAGGAGCCGCACCGACAACTGCACCTAGCTCCATACGCTTTGCAACGAAACCTGGGTGGAAGTATTCACGAACATAAGTTGTTGCAAGACCAATTTGGTTACCGTATGAAGAATAACCGTGAGCCGCTGTTTTAGAAATCACTTGTTGTGGCAATTTACCAGGACGAGTTTCAGCAATCGGAGCTGTAATATCACCAGCACCTGAAATACGCATGGCTTGGTAAACGTATGAACGACCTGACAACGGGTCACGAATGGCACCACCGATACAAGTAGCTGCTCCACCAAATGGTTCGATTTCAGTTGGGTGGTTGTGAGTTTCGTTCTTGAACATGAGAAGCCATGGTTCTTTCACGCCATTAACATCCACTTCAATTTCAACAGAGCAAGCATTGATTTCATCAGACACTTCCATGTCATCCAAACGACCATTAGCACGCTCATAGCGACCAAAAATAGTCGCCATATCCATCAAGGTTTGAGGTTTTTCTGTACGTCCCAACTTATCACGCATGGCAATATACTTGTCGTAAGTCGCTTGCAATTGTTTTTCAAATTTAGAGGCTGAAAAGTCAATGTTTTTCAACTCAGTTTCGAAAGTTGTGTGACGGCAGTGGTCAGACCAGTAGGTATCCAACACCTTCAACTCAGTCTCAGTTGGCACACGTCCAATAGACTTGAAGTAATCTTGAATGAAGAGAAGGTCATCTACTTCCATGGCCAATCCTTGCTCTGCCTTATACTTAGCAAAATCTTCTGCCGTATAAGTTTCAAAGAAATCCAAGCTTGGAATGGTCTTGTCAGACTCAGAGAAATCCTGTTTCGCAATGCCAACAGTGATATCTTTGAAACGAGAATCCACTGGGTTCAAGAGGTAGTTTTTGACAGCTTCCAACTCATTCGCATCAATATCCTTGTTAACCAAGTACAATTGCGCTGTGTTCACTGTTACATCATTTGAACTACCAAGCAACAGCAAAGCTTCTTGCGAAGATGCCGCACGTTGGTCAAATTGACCAGGCAAACTTTCGATAGCAAAGAAAGCATGCTTCTCAAGATCAGCCTGAACCGCAGCTTCATCTAAAACAGTATCGGTCACTTGCTCAGAGAAGATATGTTTTTCCGCACGCGCAAACAAGTCCTCTGCCAAATTAAAGACATCGTAAACCTGAACAATACGAAGATCATTCAAAGTTTTCAACTGAAGATTATGCTGTAATTCTTTTACTAAAGAGTCCGATTTCACACGAAAATCAGCTTTTTTCTCAACGAAAATACGTTTATCCATTTTATTTCCTTTATCTATTTCTACTTAAAGATTGTAGTGAAGACCAAGTATTCTATTTGTAAAAGGCTACTTCAATCCTTGCAATTTTTCTAATACAACTTCATAAACATCTGTCAAGCTACCAAGATCACGACGGAGTGAAAAGGTCTAGTAGACCTTTTCAGCCTGAGTCCTTTTACTTGAAAGACGAAGGTTTTCCGTTTCAAAAAGATTACTTCAAGCCCTGTAATTTCTCCAACACAACCTGATATACATCCGTTAGACTGCCCAAATCTCTACGGAAAACATCCTTGTCCATATGGTGCCCTTCCGCATCCCAAAGGCGGCAGTTGTCTGGTGAGAATTCATCTGCTAAGATGATCTTGCCATCCTTATCAAAACCAAATTCCAATTTGAAATCAATCAAACGAAGACCAATTTGTGCAAACCAATCTTTCAGCAATTCATTGATACGACGCGTTTCTTCCTTGATATAGGCAATTTGTTCGTCATTAGCTATATCCAAAAACTTTACATGCTCGTCATTGATGAATGGATCATCCAAATCATCGTTCTTATAGTAAAATTCAACGATTGGAGTTTTTAAGTCCAAACCTTCTTCAACGCCAAAACGTTTTGAGAAAGAACCCGCAGTCACGTTACGAAGAACAACCTCCAAAGGAATAATTTTCACTTTCTTGTTTAGTTGTTCAGTATCAGAAATACGTTCGATAAAGTGAGTAGCTACTCCCGCAGCATTCAATTTTTCAAAAATAAGAGACGAAATCTGATTATTTAGCACACCTTTTCCCTTAATAGTCTCCTTACGAGCCCCATTTAGCATGGTTGCCTGGTCCTTATAGACCGACTTAATCACATTTTCATCCTCAGTAGTATAGATATCCTTAGCTTTTCCAGTATAAATCAGTTGATTGGTCATGACTTTGTTCGCCTTTCGTATTTTATCACCTTCATTCTATCACATACAAAGTGGATTTTCAATAAATTTCCGTACAATATAGGCAGAAACCGAATGAAAAGGACAGAAAAAAAGATCATTCAGAACAATCTCTGAACGATCCCTTTTCAACTAGTTACTAGCAGTTCGTTTTTCGATATAGTCAACGACATCTCCTACCGTGTTAAAGTCATCAATAGCCTTGTCTGGAATCTCCAATTGGTATTCATCCTCAAGATTGATAATAAATTCCATCAATTCAACAGAGTCGGCTTGTAAATCCTTGCGCAAATCTGATTTCAAAGAAACTTGGAAATCTGGTCCCTTGCGGTCTTTGAGAAATTCCTCAATTGTAGCTAAAATTTCGTTTTGTTTACTCATACATTATCCTTCCTTTGATAATTCCTTCACTGATTTTCCAACAACATCTGTCTCTAACATAGTCCGAATCTGACGAATGGTACTATAGACTGCTTTTGCATCACTCGAACCATGCGTTTTAACAACAGGTGCTTGAAGGCCAAATAAAACCGCTCCTCCAACATCTGAGAAATCCAAGGTTTGTTTCAATGATTTCAACCGGTCCTTGAGGAGAAAAGCTCCTAGTTTTGCCTTCCAGTTTCCAGTAGCAATTGCTTGTTTCAGTTGCTTCAAGATTCCAAAAGCTGTTCCTTCCATCGTTTTCAAGACAGCGTTTCCCGTGAAACCATCCGCCACAACAACATCTGCAACACCATCCATCAAATCACGCGCTTCCACATTTCCAACAAAATGAATCGACTCATCCTCAGATAACAATTGGTAAGTTTCCTTGCGCAAAGGATCTCCCTTACTAGCTTCTGTCCCATTGTTCAATAGACCCACACGTGGTTTTTGAATCCCACGAACGTTTTCCGCATAGTAAGACCCCATCACAGCATACTGATGCAAGTGCTCTGGTGTATTTTCCGCATTGGCACCTAAGTCCAACATGTCATACCCGCGACCATCAACCGTCGGAAGTGTGGACATCAATCCAGGGCGTTCCACCCCTTTGATACGACCAACGATAAAGAAACCTGCCGCCAACAAGGCACCCGTGTTACCCGCAGACAACATAGCATCTACATCTCCAGCCTTCACATCCTTGGCAGCCAAGACCATAGAGGCCTGTTTCTTCCGACGAATAGCACGTGCCGGCTCATCATCTGAATCGATTTTTTCCTCCGTATGAACAATCGATACACGCTCTGTTGCTGTTAAATAGTTTTTGATTTTTGCCTCATCACCATACAAGACAATCTCAATATCATCAAAATCACGAATGGCTTGATTCACGCCTTCTACCAAGGCTTGAGGTGCATTATCGCCCCCCATTGCATCTACTGCAATTTTTTTCATGTTTCACCTCCAGATGAATCTTTCATAATCGCTCCCCAATCACTTAAGGAATCGATAAACTTTTTAGCTTTTAAATGGATCCCTACATACTCCTCATACAACTGATCAATTGCCTGACGTAGAGCTGCTTTCATCTCCGCTTGTAGAGAAACCGTCTCTAGCTCACTGAATCGCACTGCTTGAAACTGATCCAATAAATAGAGAACATTTGGATGCCAGTGAGCGCGTCTCTCATCCTGATCATAATGGTCTGGGCAAAGCACTCCGCTATACCGGAAGGAATAGTCAAAAGGAAGACCAACCCGATGGCAGAAACAACATTCATGCAGGTTCAAGACAACCCCAAACCGCGAAAGGATCTGAATCTCAAAAATATTGGTCAAAACCTCATAATCCAAGCCTTCTTCCATCAAAGACAGGGTCTTTTCCAAAAAAGCAAACAAGGCCGGATCCACCTGATTATCCTGAATACTGGCATCCGCAAGCGCCAAAACATAGGTTGCATAAGAAAGAGCAAAAAGATCTGCATTGATTTTCTTATAAACCTGCACATCTTGAAAATCATCAATATAACTCAACCCATCATCATTGATTTTCAGCAACATATCCGCCGTTACCAAAGGTTGTAACATGGGATTCAATCGTGATTTTCCCGCATGTTTCACAAAAAACATCCGCTTACCTGACTTCTCCGTGAAGATCTTGACCAATTTATCATCCTCACGAAACTCCCGATTATACAGCACAATGCCCCGGGTCTCAATTGACTCCAGCATGTTCTTCCATATACTCCTTCAAGCGTTTCATAGCTTCCTTTATAACCTCCATGCTGGCTGCATACGACAAGCGCACATAGCCTTCGCCATATTGACCAAAAGCAGCCCCAGGAATAAAGGCAACCGCTTTTTCACGCGCAAAATCTTGTAAGAAAGCAAAGGAATCTTGATTATAACCAGCTGGGATTTTAGCAAAAATATAAAAGGCTCCATCTGGCTTAATCATCTCAAATCCAAGCGCAGACATCTTTTCGATGATATAATCCCGACGTTTCACATATTCCTTCTTCATCGGCTCTGCATCATCCCGACCAGCAGTCAAGGCCTCAATCGCAGCATACTGGTTCATCGTTCCAGCAGCTGTTACCAAATACTGATGACTCTTGATGAGTTGAGCTGTCAATACAGCCGGAGCAAAGATAAAGCCAAGTCGCCAGCCTGTCATGGCATGAGACTTAGACAAACCATTAATGACAATGGTCTGCTCAGGAATGAAGGATGCCATAGAGACATGCGCTTCTCCAGTATAAGTTAGCTCTGAATAAACTTCATCACAAATCACAAAGACTTCATATTTTTTTAGGACAGCAGCCAATTCTGCCATCTGTTCGCGCGAATAAGTGACACCCGTTGGATTAGCTGGATAATTGAGAATAACAGCCTTCAATTTTTCACCCTGCTCTAGAATAGCCTTTTCCAACTTTTCAGGAGTCAAGACAAAACGATCTGCTGTCGTATCAATTTCGACAATTTCCGCCCCAACCAAATTCACAATCGGTTCATAACCAGGATAGGCTGGCGCTGGGAGTAGCACTACATCTCCAGGTTCCAAGATTGCTGTCAAAGTGGCAGATAGGGCTTCAGTTGCACCGATCGTCACCAATATCTCATCTTCAGGACGATAGTGAATACCATATTTATCCGCCACAAACTGACTCGCAGACTCACGCAAAGCCAGCAAACCACTCATCCCAGTGTAATGGCTAAAGTTTGCATCAATGGCAGCCTTTCCTGCTTCTTTTACATGTTCAGGAGTTGTAAAATCCGGTTCCCCCAAAGTCAAACGCAAGACACCAGGAATGGAAGAAATTGATTGATCGAACTGACGAATCAAAGAAACTTCAATCCGATTCAGATTTTTATTAAACCGTTTCGTTAAATCCATAGAACACCTCCAAAAACACTTATATTCATTATACTATAAATAGGACCCCATCGCAAAAGAACAAGCCAGATCCCCATCTTTTGTTCCCCATCAAAGGACATTTCAATAATTCTTCCATACAAAAAAGACTTAGCAATGCTAAGTCTTTCAAGACATTATTGTTGACCACGTGTTGCCACATATGTCAATTGATCTGCATGTTTTGCCACAAAATCCTTCATTTCTGAATCAGGAATTTGACGTAGGTAGAGGTTAGAACGAATCGTTTCATCCTCTTCACGACAAGTTGACAATACTAAATATTTATCAGTTGCCTTGATCTTGATATTTGGATTCTTAGTTTGCCCATCTTCATAAACCTTCTTCAACTGAGTTGTAAAGTCTTCATCATCCTTAAAGCTAGTACGATAAAATGCTGTCGTTTCAGGGACAATCACCAAGCACATAGCTTCATAATAATACTTGCGCTCAGGCGTCTCAATGACAACATACGGATGTTGATCAAAGTATTCTTGCTTGTCATAGTAGTTGACATCGTTAAACATACGATGATCACCAACCTTACTACCACGAGCATGACCAAATAACCAAGTCAAACGATCACTAAAATTTTTCTTATTATCCGTATCCATAAAGACAGTACCCATATAGGGTTCGTTTCCACCATCAAAAGTCTTATCCAAGTATGTTGCATTATCTCCTGTTTGAACGACAGGTTCATCCAACTCTGTACCTGGAGCATAAACATAAGCAATCGCTTCAGGGTTAACAGCCTTTAGTTGGTCAAAGCGATTCTTTAGATAATCTTTTTCTTCTTGACTAGGTTCATATTTCACAGCTTGGGTAGAAGAACTGCTACCAGAAGAAGCTGCTTTCTTAGTTGCGTTAGATGTTTTTCCACCAAATGGATTAAAGAATAAAAATCCAGCTACAATAACAACTATTGCTACTATAGCAGCAAATAGAAGAGCAAATTTATTTGATTTTTTTTCTCCAGCTCTTTTCATTCAATTGATCTCCTCAAAATGATTTTTTCTAAAAAATAACACTGAGCCCAAGGACTCAGTGATATTTTTATGAGCTAATTAATTAGAAATTATTTAACTGCGCTAGTTTTTGGAAGTGATTTTTCACCAGCTTTAGCAGATGAAGCTTTACCGTCTTTACCAGCTTTAGCTGCTTCTGCTTTTTCTTCAGCTGCTTTAGCTGCTGCTTTAGCATCTGAAGATGCTGGACGCAATGAACCACTAATTGCAGTAGCGTAGAATCCGCTAGGAGTGTTAGCTCCAGCTTTAACCTGAACATCTACCAACCATTTAGTTCCATCATGTGGGTTTGTAACTTCGATTGTTTGAACACCTTCTTCAGTACGGAAAGTACCATGTTGGCTACCATTCCATAGGTCAAGACCTTGAGTGAAATATTCAGGTGCTGGAACAGCAGTTAATTCTTTAGATGTATCAGCAAATTTGTTTCCATCGTAGTTTGCAGTAGAAACATCACCTTTTTTATCAACTGGAGTACCTTTGCCGATAGATGGGTCAACTTGAGTAGCACCTGGGTGTTTTTCTGTAGCCGCAGATGTAGCTGCTTTTGGAGCTTCTTGACCAGTTTTAGGAAGATCATTGAAATTCAATGCTGGTGTTTCAGACTTATCAACGAAGACTTTATCTTTACCTTCTGCGAATGCTGGAGCTACTGCTGCAAATACTGCAAGAGCTGCTACTGATGATAATAAAACTTTTTTCATTGTTTTATCTCCTTTTATAGTTTAAAAATATTCGTTACTTCGTAACTATGATTAGTATACTAGGATATTCTGCCTATGTCAAGACTTTTTCTAGATTTTTTTAAAAAAATTTAAGATTTCTTCATATTTGATACCCAAAATTACGATTTAGAGATATATTATACTCTTTTATTTTTAATAAACGGAGTTTTGATTAGAAAAAAGCTCACAATTTGGAACGACTATCTCTTTTCTACACACCTTATATAGTCTAGTTAGTAATAGCACAAATACTTCGTCTTACTTATTTCACAGCCCTATTCTCTGGCAATTTCTTCTTGGGCAAACTGGGATCAGCCTTTGCTTCTAGTTCTTTAGCTGCTTGAACCAGTTTTTTCCGTTCCTTTTCTTTTTTTAGATCTTGCCACCATTTTCTGATTTCCATTTGTATTTCCTCCTAAACAAAAGAGGCTGTTTTTCAGCCTCCTTATTGTTAACATTTTTTGGCATTTCCGATTTCAAACAGAGGTGAAAGAGGACGATTTTCATGAATGCGAACAATAGCCTCAGCAAGGAGTTTCGCAATCGAAATTTGCTCAATCTTATCAATCAATCGATCTTCTGGTAGATAAATCGTATCCAATACAACCAGCTTCTTAATGGCTGATTTTTGAATATTGTCCATCGCTGGGCCTGATAAAACTGGGTGCGTACAGCTTGCATAAACCTCTACAGCTCCTGCTTCAGCAAGGGCATCCGCCGCATGACAGATTGTACCAGCTGTATCAATCATATCATCAATCAAAATACAAGTCTTACCTTCAACACTCCCAATGATATTCATCACTTCACTCGTATTCATCTTATCGACACTCCGGCGTTTATCAATAATCGCAATCGGAGTCTTCAAAAATTCAGCCAATTTCCGAGCACGAGTCACACCACCATGGTCTGGACTGACAACAACATAGTCTTTTCCAATCATCCCGCGACGTTCGAAATAGTCTGCGATCAAAGGCGCACCCATCAAGTGGTCAACCGGAATATCAAAGAAACCTTGAATTTGAGCAGCGTGCAAATCAATTGTCAACAGACGATCAACTCCAGCAACCTCAAGCATATTAGCTACCAACTTAGAAGTGATTGGTTCACGAGCCCGAGCTTTCCGGTCTTGACGAGCATAGCCGTAATACGGCATCACCACATTAATAGATTGCGCACTAGCCCGTTTCAAGGCATCTACCATAATCAAAATTTCCATAAGATTATCATTAACCGGTGAGCTAGTGGATTGCAAAATATAAACATCTTTCCCACGGATTGATTCTTCAATATTAACCTGAATTTCTCCATCAGAAAATTGACGAACCGTTGACTTTCCAAGCGGTAGTCCCATTTCGCGAGACACACGTTGAGCCAATTCTTGATTTGACGACAAAGCAAAGAGCATTAAATCAGAAAATGACATGATTTCCTCCAGTAAAATCTAAAACCATATTGTACAGTCAGCACAAATTTCTCCTGTAATCATTTTATCGCTTTTTAAGCAAATATTCAAATATTAATTTATGGAAAATATAAAATCCGGCTCTACCGACACTATTTCAAAAAAAGAAGCAGAACAATTGTCCTGCTTCATGGTGATTCTTAGTTTGGATAGATATAAGTTACAGTACCTTGAGCTGTTGTTGGGTTGAACCAACCACGGTAATTTCCAATACTACGGATACCGTTATAGTTAGATTCAGAAACTTGGATACTTGTTGTAGATTGAACAGCTGTAACGACTGCTACGTGTCCATATCCACCATCATTCCAACATGCAATAGCCCCAACTTGTGGTTGAGATCCTGTACGGAATCCAGCAGCCGCTGCACTTGCAGCCCATTGACCGCCGTTGCCCCAGTAATCGCCAGCCCATGGAGCCAATGTCTTCGCACCCCATGTACATTCACCAACTGGATAAGATGATGCAGATGTACTATAAGTTGGACGAGAAACAGTTGCTACTGGTGCTGCTGCTTGAGTTTGAACAGCAGGTTGAGCTGCTGCTGCAGGTGTTTGAGCCGCTGCCGCTGATGTTGCAGCAGGTGTTTGAGCCGCTGCCGCTGATGTTGCAGCAGGTGTTTGAGCTGCTGCCTGAACTTGAGCTTGAAGGGTAGTATTTGCAGAAGCTTTCACAGCTGCTTGTTGTTCCTTTTGTTTTGCACGGTAAGCTGCTTCGGCTGCTGCCGCTGCCGCTGCCGCTTTTTCAGCTTCAGCTTTTTGTTGCAACAAAGCGTTCTTTTCGTTTTCAGCAGATGATTTTTCAGCTGCCAAATTCAATTGTGCCACTTTCAACTCAGCTTCTTTTGTTGACAAAGCTTGCGCATCATCTTCTAATTGCTGTTTGTTTGCAATAACAGTATTGATAGCGTCATTGTTTTCTTTTTGTTTTTGTGCAATGTCTTCTTTATCACGTTTTTGCTCTTGCAACATTTTGTTGTTAGCATCTGCAATTTCATTCATAGCAGAAATACGTGAGATAGCTTCTGTCAAAGATCCAGAGCTAACAATCGCATTAATATAGCTTGTTGCAGTCCCAGTTGTTTGAGCACTACGTGCTTGATTTGCAAGTGATTCTTGACGAGCAACAATATTTTTTGACAACTCATCGATCTCAGCTGACAATCGTTCAGATTCTTCATTCAAACGGTCATTTTCAGCTTGAAGATTTTCTTGTTGTTGTTTAATTTCAGATACTTGACCTTGGATTTGATCTACCTGAGCTTGTGCACTTTGTTGTTGTTGATTAATACTATTGATTTTGTTATCTTGAGCAGCAATCTTATCATCTGTTGAGTCAGCTGATACACCTGCTACAACAGCACCTTGTGATAAAGCAACTGTACTCAATAAGATTGTGGCAAATAATTTTTTCTTCATCAGATAAATTTTCCCTTTCTAATAAGACACTAACTAGTATAACAAATTTTTTGAAAATTTATATTACGCTATTGTTACATTTTTATTTCGAGTTTATAAATAAATCTTTTCAAGTAAAGGCTGTAATACGATCATTAGAACCACATTCAAAATTAAACTAGGCGCAATTTGATGGATAATGAGAGTAATCCAGTTGAATTTTATACCAATAAAAATAATCAGAAGAAGATTGGTTGAAATCTGAAATATTAGAATCATTAATAAAAATGTAAAAAAACGAGTCAATCGATTGACCAAAATAATCTGATTACACCGATAAAAAATCACCTGTAATAAAGGGAAGACTAGGAAAGCAATTCCTATAGTGCGTAAAAAATACACATCAAAACAAAAACCAAAGAGGATTCCCAACCAAATACTAGCCATCTCCGAGAAATAGAGGCTCAGTAACATAAAACCATATAGAAATAAAAATGAAGTAGGTTCAAAGGAGCTTGGACTGAAACGAGACATAATAAAAGAGATTTGCCCATCAACAAATAAAGATATAAACAAGAATAAAGGGAAAAAATGGTACTTACGTATTACTTTCACACTACTCTCCAATCAATAGTACATAACGATTGACATCTAAATTAGCCTTTGGTTTCACACGAATTTCTTGCCCTAACTGATCAGATACCTTTTGAGTGGAAGTCACAGTCCCAAGAGGTAAGTCACTACTCTTGTATTTCCCTAATCCACTTGTTGAAACGAGTGTTCCTTTTTTAATTTCAATTGGATCTCCAATTTGCAATAACCGAAACTCACCCGTCTTCTCGTCATAACCATTTAATAAAGCAAAAATAGATTGACCTTGACTCTCAATTCTAAATGTCAGGTGTTGTGAAGAAATAGTATCTTCAACCAATAATTTCACTTTACTAGAATTTTTCTCAGTACTATCTACTACACCAATGACCCCGCCAGATGAGAGAACAAACATAGAATCAGTAATTCCATCTAAACTGCCTTTATCAATTACAAATTCCTGATACCAAGAACTATAATTACGGTCAATAATCTCACTAACAACATGTTTAGAACCAGATGCAGAATTTTTGATTGAGATCAAGTCTTTCAATTCCTTATTTTCTGATTCCAAACGACTAAGTTTTGACTGGTCAAAATCCTTTTGATAAAGACGTGACTTTAAAGAGCAGTTTTCATCATTTAATTCAGATAAATTTTTTAAATCATTTGCCTTAGATTCAACAAGAACAAATGGTACCGATACAGCCTTATCAACAATAGCTAACAGATCGGAGGATTTTAAAACAATTGAAGTTCTAACAGATGGAAAAAGAAATAAAATTCCTGAAACAGTCAAAACAAACACCAAACTAAAAATTTTTAAGAAACGATTCAAGAACATAGAAAAGACCTTCAAAAATATAAAAAATAGTTTGAGATAATATCTCAAACTTCGAAATTATACGGAGAATGGGGGATTCGAACCCCCGCGCCAGTTACCCGACCTAACGATTTAGCAAACCGTCCTCTTCAGCCTCTTGAGTAATTCTCCAAATGGGCACGAGTGGACTCGAACCACCGACCTCACGCTTATCAGGCGTGCGCTCTAACCACCTGAGCTACGCGCCCAAGTCAAACAACTTGGTAAAAATTGAACAAAAGTTCAAAGCGGGTGACGAGAATCGAACTCGCGACAACAGCTTGGAAGGCTGTAGTTTTACCACTAAACTACACCCGCTTATTAATAAAAGAAATGGCGCGAGACGGAATCGAACCGCCGACACATGGAGCTTCAATCCATTGCTCTACCAACTGAGCTACCGAGCCAAATTGCGGGAGCAGGATTTGAACCTACGACCTTCGGGTTATGAGCCCGACGAGCTACCGAGCTGCTCCATCCCGCGTTAATTTTAAAAAAGGAGGATGTGGGATTCGAACCCACGCACGCTTTTACACGCCTGACGGTTTTCAAGACCGTTCCCTTCAGCCGGACTTGGGTAATCCTCCAATATAACAATGGACCTTGTAGGACTTGAACCTACGACCACTCGGTTATGAGCCGAGAGCTCTAACCAGCTGAGCTAAAGGTCCAACAAGATCAACAATATAGCGGCGAAGGGGATCGAACCCCCGACCTCCCGGGTATGAACCGGACGCTCTAGCCAGCTGAGCTACACCGCCATAATATCGGGAAGACAGGATTCGAACCTGCGACACCTTGGTCCCAAACCAAGTACTCTACCAAGCTGAGCTACTTCCCGATCTAAAGCTTACGCTTTATGCACCCTAGAGGAGTCGAACCTCTAACCGCCTGATTCGTAGTCAGGTACTCTATCCAGTTGAGCTAAGGGTGCTCTTTCCTATTTAATTCTTACATAGCCTTGCGACCATGCACCCTAGAGGAGTCGAACCTCTAACCGCCTGATTCGTAGTCAGGTACTCTATCCAGTTGAGCTAAGGGTGCTTCTTTCAACCTTTATCTATGCCGAGGACCGGAATCGAACCGGTACGATCGTTACCAATCGCAGGATTTTAAGTCCTGTGCGTCTGCCAGTTCCGCCACCCCGGCCTCCTCAAGCGAACGACGGGATTCGAACCCGCGACCCCCACCTTGGCAAGGTGGTGTTCTACCACTGAACTACGTTCGCATTGCTTTCTTTATATAAAAAAATGCCGGCTACATGACTTGAACACGCGACCCTCTGATTACAAATCAGATGCTCTACCAACTGAGCTAAGCCGGCTCATTATTATTCTT